>NZ_CAJCKS010000055.1:0-30813 GCF_903970985.1 Pantoea sp. ME81
GTTCTCTAATACCGTTATCTGGCCGGCCTTCCACTATCGTCTGGATTTAGTGCAGTATCAGCGCGAAGCCTGGGATGGCTATTGCCGTGTGAACACCTTGCTAGCCCAGCGCCTGAAGCCGCTACTGCAACCTGACGATGTATTGTGGATCCATGATTACCATCTGCTGCCGTTTGCAGCCGAGTTGCGCAAATTGGGCGTCAACAATCGCATCGGCTTCTTCCTGCACATTCCGTTCCCGACGCCGGAGATCTTCAATGCGCTGCCACCGCATCAGACACTGCTGGAGATGCTGTGCGATTATGACCTGCTGGGATTCCAGACCGAGTCCGATCGCGTAGCCTTCCTCGATAGCCTGAGCCAGTTGACGCAGTTGCAGAATAAAGGCGAGAAGAAACATCGTGCCTTTGGCAATACCTTTATGACGGAGGTGTATCCGATTGGTATCGAGCCGGATAGCATCAAAGAGATGGCCGAAGGACATCTGCCACCGAAAATGGCGGCAATGAAACGTGAGCTGGGCGATGTGCAAAACATTATTGCCAGCGAGCGGCTCGATTATTCCAAAGGATTACCGGAGCGTTTTCTGGCTTATGAGGCACTGCTGGAGAATTTCCCGCAGCATCGCGGCAATATCCGTTATTCACAAATCGCGCCGACGTCCCGTGGCGATGTGCAGGCCTATCAGGATATTCGCCATCAATTAGAGACAGAAGCGGGGCGTATTAATGGTAAGTACGGCACGCTCGGCTGGACACCGCTCTATTACCTGAACCAGCACTTTGATCGCCGCCTATTGATGAAAATCTTCCGCTTAACCGATGTGGGGCTGGTCACGCCGCTGCGTGACGGCATGAATCTGGTGGCGAAAGAGTATGTGGCTGCGCAGGACCCAGACGATCCCGGCGTGCTGGTGTTGTCACGCTTTGCGGGGGCAGCGAACGAACTGACATCGGCATTGATCGTGAATCCTTACGATCGTGATGAAGTGGCTGCCGCACTCGACAGGGCACTCACCATGCCGCGCACCGAGCGCATCTCGCGCTACAACGACATGATGGCGGTGTTGCGCAAGCAGGATATTACGCAATGGCGTGAGAGCTTCCTGCGTGATTTAAATGCGTTGCCTGCGCGCAGCGCCGATCATGGTATCGCCAATAAAGTCGCGACCTTCCCGAAACTCGCCTAAATCTGCTTTCCGGTGCGCAATGCTGCGCACCGTTTTCACTGCCCATCTTAAACCTGCGAAATCGTTTTCATTTCCTTAAGGAGTAACTGCCTGACACGGTAGCTAAAATCGCACGTTTTGGTTAAAAAGCATGCAATCGAACGTGAAAACAGCTTTTTTTTCATGTCGGCCCTAAAGGTTTGGTTGGTCAGGCCGATAGTTATCTCAAATCAATGCGTCAAATCCCCAATTCATTCATATCACTAATGTAACGCACTGTTACATCCACTGCCGTTCGCTAAACACTCCCTACAAAGCCCTAACAGTTCCCAGGCGCGCTGCGTCCAGTCTTCACGCTTATCTATCATCATGGTGGTAGTGCATTTCAGCAATATTCCCTGTAAGTGATTAATTTAGAAGCAAATAGTTTTTATCAAAATCAGCATATTATGCTGCATTTATGCTTTTAAGTGGCTGCATATCGCCATTTAAAACCAACTCAACAGATAAAAGATCGCGTTGTCATGACAATCGACCACACAGGCTAAAAAGGGGCTTTTTAGAGTGAAATATTAGCGAAACAATTCAAATTCGCTCAAAAAACGTACAACAGAAAAGCAATTCTGAAGCTTCCAGGAAAAAATTTGCCTTAAAAGTGTGACGTAGATCACACTTTATCTAAAATTTCGCACCACTCACGTTGTATGTAGAAATCAGACGATATAGATTTGCGTTGTTTTCGGATTAGTCTTAAAAAACTGTAAGCAGACGTCACGGAAGATGGTTACAACTCAAGAAAAGATTGGCCTGGAGTTTTGACTACTACTGATCAGTGTCCCGGCGGGAAGTGAAACAGTTCAGTACACGTTGGCTTTGCCTGATTATTTTTTGCCATCTTTAGATTTACCAACCAGCAACCCGAACCATAGAACTTTTAATTCTGTGGCCGTATATGTGTCGCGTCTATCAGGATGGAAAAAAATGGGTACATCAGAATTACTAAAACATATATATGACATCAATCTGTCATATTTGCTTCTTGCTCAGCGTTTAATTAACCAGGAAAAAGCTTCAGCAATGTTTCGTTTAGGCATCGATGAATCGATGGCAGATGCATTGTCGCAATTAACCTTGCCTGAGATGGTAAAATTAGCGGAAACCAATCAACTGGTTTGCCAGTTCCGCTTTACCGATCACAACCATATTAACCGTTTGACTCAAGAATCACGCGTGGATGACCTGCAGCAAATCCACACCGGCATTTTATTATCCAGCCGTTTACTGCGGAACGCGTCAAAAGATGATGCTTCTGCGAAGAAGAGGGCGGTTTAATGACCGAGAAAAGTATTGTTCAGGAAGCGCGCGATATTCAGCTGGCCATGGAGCTGATTACGTTGGGCGCACGACTGCAAATGCTGGAAAGCGAAACCCAGCTGAGCCGTGGTCGCCTGATTAAACTGTATAAAGAGCTGCGTGGTGCACCACCACCGAAAGGCATGCTGCCATTCTCAACCGATTGGTTCATGACCTGGGAACAAAATATTCACTCATCGATGTTCTGTAATGCCTGGCAGTTCCTGTTGAAAACCGGGCTGAGCAATGGTGTTGAAGCGGTCATCAAAGCGTATCGCTTGTATCTTGAGCAGTGTCCGCAATCGGACGAGGGCCCGCTGTTGGCGCTAACGCGTGCATGGACCCTGGTGCGATTCGTTGAAAGCGGCATGCTGGAATTGTCTGACTGTAAATGCTGTGGCGGGAGCTTTATTAATCACGCTCATCAGCCTGTTGGCAGCTTTGTTTGCAGCCTGTGCCAGCCGCCATCACGTGCCGTAAAAAGACGTAAACTTTCTGCAGATTCTGCCGATACCTTTCCACAACTGCTGGATGAACAGGTTAAACGCGCCGTTTAAGTTTGTTCGCATCGTGGAAAACATCCAGCAGCGGCTTAGTCCGCTGCTTTTTTTTGCCCACGATTTACGAATAACACCTGCGGCTCTCTGGCTTAACTTCTACCAACACGTTACGGACGTAAGGATTTTTTGTGCTGATTATTCTGGGTTATATCGTAGTCGTCGGCTCCGTGTTGGGCGGCTATATGATGGTCGGTGGCCATCTGGGGGCGCTTTATCAACCTGCCGAGCTGATTATTATCGGCGGTGCCGGTATTGGTGCCTTTTTAGTGGGCAACAATGGCAAGTCGATCAAGAAAACATTAAAAGCTTTGCCAATGTTAATGCGCGGCTCGAAATATAACAAAGCTGTATACATGGATTTAATGGCACTGCTGTATCGCCTGATGGCGAAATCACGTCAGCAAGGCATGCTGTCATTAGAACGTGACATTGAAGATCCCAGCCAGAGCGAAATTTTTGCTAACTATCCGCGTATTTTGTCCGATAAACAGTTGGTGGATTTTATTACCGACTATTTGCGATTGATGGTGAGCGGAAATATGAATGCGTTTGAAATCGAAGCGCTGATGGACGAAGAGATCGAGACCTACGAGCACGAGTGTGAAGTGCCGGCGCAAAGTATATCGGCCATGGGCGATGGCTTACCTGCCTTCGGTATCGTGGCGGCGGTGATGGGCGTGGTACATGCACTGGCCTCAGCCGATCGCCCGGCAGCAGAGTTGGGCGCGCTGGTCGCACACGCCATGGTGGGAACCTTCCTCGGTATCTTGCTGGCTTATGGCTTTATCTCGCCGCTGGCGTCAGTGCTGCGTCAGAAGTGTGCTGAAACCACCAAAATGATGCAGTGCGTCAAGGTGACTTTGCTCTCCAGTCTGAATGGTTACGCACCGCAGATCGCCGTGGAGTTTGGGCGTAAAACCCTGTATTCCGCTGAGCGTCCGTCGTTCTCCGAGCTGGAAGAACATGTGCGTAACGCGAAAAATCCTGCGAAACAAACCTCGGATCAGAACTCATGAAGGCAGGCAATCGCCCCATTGTGCTGGTTAAAAAGCGCAAACATAAAGGTCATCATGGCAGCCACGGCTCGTGGAAGATTGCCTATGCCGACTTTATGACGGCGATGATGGCGTTCTTTATGGTGATGTGGCTGCTCTCAATTTCCAGCCCGAAAGAGTTGATTCAGATTGCAGAATACTTTCGTACACCGCTGAAAGTCGCGCTGACCGGTGGCCAGCGCAGCAGCGACAGCGAAAGCCCGATCCCCGGTGGCGGTGACGATCCAACACGTAAAGACGGCGAAGTGAAGAAAGTGGTCGATATGGATGCGCAGAAGAAAAAGCTGGAGGAGATTCGTCTGAATCGTCTGCGCGAAAAGCTGGACCAGTTGATTGAAGCCGATCCGCGTCTGAAAGCACTGCGTCCGCATCTGATCATCAACATGGTGGAAGAGGGGCTGCGCATTCAGATTATTGATAGCCAGAACCGCCCAATGTTCAAAACTGGTAGCGCAGAAGTGGAGCCGTACATGCGTGACATCCTGCGCGCCATTGCGCCGGTTCTGAATGATATTCCGAACAAAATCAGCCTGGCTGGCCATACGGATGACTTCCAGTATGCGACGGGCGATCGCGGCTACAGTAACTGGGAACTCTCAGCCGACCGCGCCAATGCCTCACGTCGTGAACTGGTGATTGGCGGGCTGGATGGGGGCAAAATGCTGCGCGTGGTGGGCATGGCTGACACCATGAAGTTAAAGAATCGTGGTTCGAACGATGCTGTAAACCGTCGTATCAGTCTGCTGGTGTTGAACCATGACACCCAGGCTGCGATTGAGAAAGAGAACTCTGAGAGCGATGCCGCGCAGATAACTGACCCGGCACAAATTATTCCCGACATTACCGCACCGACCGGTCCCGCTGCATCTGCTGCACCCGCAAGTTCTACCGCTACTCCGGCTTCGCCGGTCAGTGCGGTGGCGCCTGCACCAGCAGCGCAGCCAGCGGCAGGCGCGGTGACACCAGACCAACCCTCACAGCCGAGGTGATCCCGTGAGCATGGACATCAGCGATTTTTACCAGACGTTTTTCGATGAAGCCGATGAGCTGTTAGCGGATATGGAGCAACACCTGTTGGGATTGGATCCCCAGGAGCCCGATTCCGAGCAGTTGAATGCCATCTTCCGCGCCGCCCACTCCATTAAGGGCGGAGCCGGTACGTTTGGCTTTACGGTTTTACAGGAAACCACCCACATCCTGGAAAACATTCTGGATGGTGCGCGCCGCGGCGAAATGCAGCTCAGCACCGACATCATCAACCTGTTTTTGGAAACCAAAGATATTATGCAAGAACAGCTCGATGCCTATAAAACGGCGCAGGAACCCAACGCAGAAAACTTCAAATATATCTGCGAAGCACTGCGTCAGCTGGCGCTGGAAGCCAAAGGAATCGCACCCGAGCCGGCAAAAGTGGCCGACGTGGTGGAGATCGCCGCAGCCCCGGCCACGGCCGCGGGTTTACGCCTGCAACTGATCGATTTGAAAGAGAAAGAGCCGGAACTGATGCTGGAGGAGCTGGGTAATCTCGGCACTGTCTCCAATGTGGTGAAAGGCACCAACTCGCTGGAAGTGACCATTGATGGCGTCGGTAAAGACGACATCGTTGCGGTGCTCTGTTTTGTGATTGATGAAGCGCAGATTCACTTCCCGGAAGGCGCGGCCGCCGTCGCAGCAGCACCTGCCGAAGCCGTTGCGGTGGAAGCCCCTGCACCGGTGCAAACCGCCACCGTAACCGACATCACCCCGCCAGCCAAACGTGAAGCGAAACGTGCGGCAGCGCCGGCCAAAACCAGCGAATCCAGCAGTATTCGTGTTGCGGTTGAGAAGGTGGATCAGCTGATCAACCTGGTCGGCGAGCTGGTGATTACCCAATCGATGCTGGCACAACGTTCTGGCGAACTGGATCCTGTGGCGCACGGCGACCTGCTGAACAGCATGGGCCAGCTGGAGCGTAACGCGCGTGACCTGCAAGAGTCGGTGATGTCGATTCGTATGATGCCGATGGAGTATGTGTTTAGCCGCTTCCCGCGTCTGGTACGCGATTTGGCCAGCAAACTGGGCAAAGAAGTGGAGCTGACGCTGCTGGGTAGCTCTACTGAACTGGATAAGAGCCTGATCGAGCGCATTATCGATCCGTTAACGCACCTGGTGCGTAACAGCCTTGACCACGGTATCGAAACGCCTGAGAAGCGTCTGGCATCGAGCAAAACAGCGGTGGGCAATCTGACGCTGTCAGCGGAACATCAGGGCGGCAATATCTGCATCGAAGTGATCGATGACGGTGCCGGTCTGAACCGTGAACGTATTCTGGCGAAAGCCCTGTCCTCTGGCCTGCCGGTCAGCGACAGCATGAGCGATGAAGAAGTTGGCATGCTGATCTTCGCACCGGGCTTCTCAACGGCGGAGCAGGTCACTGACGTGTCCGGTCGTGGTGTGGGCATGGACGTGGTGAAACGAAACATTCAGGAGATGGGCGGTCACGTCGAAATCTCCTCGAAGCAGGGCAAAGGCACCACTATTCGCATCCTGCTGCCACTGACGCTGGCCATCCTTGATGGCATGTCAGTGCGCGTGGCGGATGAAGTGTTCATTCTGCCGCTGAACGCGGTGATGGAATCCCTGCAGCCAACCGCTGAAGAGCTGAAACCGCTGGCCGGTGGCGAGCGCGTGCTGGAAGTGCGTGGCGAATACCTGCCGCTGGTGGAGCTGTGGAATGTGTTTGATGTGCAGAATGCCAAAACCGACGCGACCCAGGGCATCGTGGTGATTCTGCAGAGCGCAGGCCGCCGTTATGCACTGTTGGTGGATCAGCTGATTGGCCAGCATCAGGTCGTGGTGAAGAACCTGGAAAGCAACTACCGCAAAGTGCCGGGCATTTCTGCCGCCACCATCCTCGGCGATGGTAGTGTGGCGCTAATTGTGGATGTCTCTGCACTGCAATCGTTGAACCGTGAAAAGCGTGTGGCCGGTGCCGCAGCGTAATAGATAAATAAAGGGCAAAAAAATGACTGACATGGCAACCGTGACCAAAATCGCTGGCGAAACCGTGGGCCAGGAATTCTTAGTTTTCACCCTGGGTGACGAAGAGTACGGCATCGACATTCTCAAAGTGCAGGAGATTCGGGGTTACGATCAGGTAACGCGCATTGCTAACACCCCTGAATTCATCAAGGGTGTGACGAACCTGCGTGGCGTGATCGTGCCAATCATCGACCTGCGCGTGAAGTTCGCGCAGCAGGATGTGGAATACAACGAAAACACCGTCGTGATCGTACTGAATCTTGAGCACCGCGTCGTGGGTATCGTGGTGGATGGCGTGTCTGACGTGCTGTCTCTGATGCAAGAACAGATCCGTCCGGCACCGGAATTCGCGGTCACCATGTCCACCGAGTACCTGACCGGCCTCGGCGCACTGGGCGAACGTATGCTGATTCTGGTCGACATCGAGAAGCTGCTGAGCAGCGAAGAGATGGCGCTGGTGGATACGCTGCGTAGCGCGTAATCATCGACAATCACGGGCTGGCAGCATCGGCCCGTGATAATCCCGCATTGAAATAATTTCCATAAAAATCAGATAATAACAATATTTATTCACACAACTTTCATTAAACTCCCTGCCTCGCCCGCCGATAAATATTGCGTTCCATTTACTTACTTTTCCCAGGGCTATCTATGTTAAAAAAAATTCGCGTCGTCACCAGTCTGCTGGTGGTGCTACTGATGTTTGGCCTGCTGCAGGTCATATCCGGTTCAATATTCCTCAAAGCCTTAAACGACGACAAATCCAGCTTCAATGTGTCGCAGTTAGCGAGCCAAAACCTTTCGGCGCTGAATGATGCTTACATGAGCCTCAACCAAAGCCGTGTTGTGTTGACGCGCATCCAGTTGCGTATCGCCACCAGTAAACTGGCCAACAAAAAGCCGGATATTGAGGGGCTGTTCAACGACAGCAAACAGTTCCAGCAAAAAGCAGCGGATAATTTCAAACTCTATAAAGCGATTCCGGATACACCGGGACAAAATAAGGAACTCACAGGTCAACTGGATGAGGGCTATACCGCTTACGCCACGGCATTGAGTCAGATGCAGGATGCGCTTCTCGCCAACGATTTGTCGAAAGCGGGCAGCGTGCCGGTGGCACCGAGCCAAAGTAAGTTCCTGAAAACTTACACCGACTGGCGTGCGGATGTGGCGAAGCTGGCAGCACAAGGCCAGGAAAAAAATGCCGATGCCTTCAGCCGCATGAGCTGGATTCTGGGCGCTATCATGGTGGTGGTATTAGTGGTGATTGGACTGTGCTGGGTGAACCTGCGTCGCATCCTGATTAATCCATTGAACACTAACATTGCCCACATTCAGTCGATCGCGCAGGGTGACCTGACCCAGAGTATTAGCGTTGAAGGCCGCAATGAGATGAGCCAGCTGGCGAGCAGCCTGCATGACATGCAGCAGTCGCTGGTGCGCACTGTCAGTAACGTGCGTGACGGATCTGATGCCATCTTCACCGGTGCGAGTGAAATCTCGGCAGGTAACAACGATCTCTCAGCTCGTACGGAAGAGCAGGCTGCCTCGCTGGAACAGACCGCAGCCAGCATGGAACAGCTGACCGCGACAGTGAAACAGAACGCCGAAAATGCCCGCCAGGCGTCACAGCTGGCGTTGAGTGCCTCGGAAACCGCACAGAAGGGCGGCAACGTGGTGGAAGGCGTCGTACGCACCATGAGCGATATCGCCGGGAGTTCGAAGAAGATCGCTGATATCACCAGCGTGATTGACGGTATCGCCTTCCAGACCAACATCCTTGCGCTGAATGCAGCGGTGGAAGCGGCGCGCGCTGGCGAGCAGGGGCGTGGCTTTGCGGTGGTGGCAGGTGAAGTTCGCAACCTGGCACAGCGCAGCGCCCAGGCGGCGAAAGAGATTAAGGGTCTGATTGAAGATTCTGTCAATCGCGTCAACAGCGGTTCGCAGCTGGTGGGTACCGCCGGTGAAACCATGAGTGAGATTGTCAATGCGGTCACCCGTGTGACCGATATTATGGGCGAAATCGCCTCAGCGTCTGATGAACAGAGTCGTGGTATCGATCAGGTCGGTCAGGCAGTGACGGAAATGGACCGCGTGACCCAGCAGAACGCCTCGCTGGTAGAAGAGTCTGCTGCGGCAGCGGCTTCGCTGGAAGAGCAGGCTAGCCGTCTGAGCCAGTCTGTGGCGGTGTTCCGTGTGCCGCGTGCCGAACAGCCTGGCATGGCCAGTGCCGTGGTGCGCCATCCGCAGATCGCGCCGCCGGTGTTGAGTGCACCACGTAAAGCTGTGACGGCACCAGTCAGCGACAGTAACTGGGAAACGTTTTAATCGTTTGCAGTGGTGTGCGCTGGCGCACCCACTGCCGCAATATCCTTTTATTCCAATAGCATCAATGCGCTTTTATCGTTTACCCGATAAAGGCGCATTTTTTTTAATGACAATTTCTTTAGTTATAAAACACTGTAAAGAAAGTAATTGGCAGAATTATATTTCGTAAAATCCGTTAAAGCCCCTCAAAATTTAACAACTGCGGTCGATAACAGCGGGAGCCGAAATGCCTCACTCTTTGGAGAACCCATGTTAAAACGAATCAATATTGTCACCAGCCTGATCGCAGTCTTGCTGGTCTTTGGTGCTTTGCAGTTACTGTCGGGCGGATTGTTCTGGTCTGCCTTACAAAAAGATAAAGAAGCTTTTGCCGTGGCACAGACGTCGACCAACAACGTCGGCGCGATGTCCGATGCCTGGATCGAACTCAACCAGACCCGTACCGTGTTAAACCGCGCGATGCTGCGCATGCAGGGCAGCATGGCGGCACAATCCAACGGCGGCCAGCTTCAGGCGCTGATTGCGCAGACTGAAAAGCAGCTGGATGTTGCGGCTGGCCATTACCAGCGTTATTACGATTTGCCGGGCACGCCAGGCTTACCGGATGCGTTGCGCGATCGTCTGGAAGCGGACTACGCCGCCTTCAACGATGGTTTGAAAGCGATGCTGGAACGTTTGAAAGCTAACGATCTGCAAGGCATGTTTGCGCAGAACATTGAAGCCAAACAGGTGAAGATGAAGGCCACCTATGCAGAGTGGCGCACGGCGCAGAGTGCGCTGGCGGCGGAAGGCGTGGCGCAGAACCAGCAAGCGTTCCACACCATGATGTGGCTGCTGGCGGTGGTGGCATTGGTGGTGGTGTTTGTGATTGTCGGCTGCTGGTTCGGTCTGCGTGCGGTGCTGATCCAGCCATTGCATCAGCTGCTGGGCCAAATCCGCCATATCGCTTCTGGCGATCTGACGCAGAATATTGCCGTGGAAGGACGTAACGAGATGACCCAACTGGCGGCCAGCCTGCATGAGATGCAGCAGTCGCTGGTGCGTACCGTCAGCAACGTGCGTGACGGCTCTGATGCCATCTTTACCGGCGCGAGCGAAATCTCGGCGGGCAACAACGATCTCTCCGCTCGTACTGAAGAGCAGGCGGCTTCGCTGGAACAGACGGCGGCCAGCATGGAGCAACTGACGGCTACCGTGAAGCAGAATGCCGAGAACGCCCGTCAGGCATCTCAGCTGGCGCTCAGTGCTTCTGATACCGCACGCAAAGGCGGTGAAGTGGTGGATGGCGTGGTACGCACCATGAGTGATATTGCCGGCAGTTCGAAGAAAATCGCCGATATCATCAGCGTGATTGATGGCATTGCCTTCCAGACCAATATTCTGGCACTGAACGCGGCAGTCGAAGCCGCTCGCGCGGGTGAGCAGGGTCGCGGCTTTGCAGTAGTCGCCGGTGAAGTGCGTAATCTGGCGCAGCGCAGTGCGCAGGCGGCGAAAGAGATTAAAGGTTTAATTGAGGATTCGGTGAATCGTGTTAACAGCGGTTCGCAGCTGGTCGGCACCGCCGGTGAAACCATGAATGATATCGTCGGCGCGGTCACGCGTGTCACGGATATCATGGGCGAGATCGCCTCAGCGTCGGATGAGCAGAGCCGCGGTATTGATCAGGTCGGCCAGGCGGTCACTGAGATGGATCGCGTGACCCAGCAGAATGCGTCGCTGGTGGAAGAATCCGCCGCTGCTGCGGCGTCGCTGGAAGAGCAGGCCAGTCGTTTGAGCCAGTCAGTGGCGGTATTCCGCGTGCCGCGTGCCTCGCAGGCCACTGCGGCGGTGCGCTCGTCACCGAGCGTGCAGCCGGTGCTGAGTACACCGCGCAAAACTGTCACCGCGCCAGTGAGTGACAGCAACTGGGAGACATTTTAAACGTTTTTAACCGGGCGCACGCAGGTGCGCCCGTTCACCTGTCGGCACACTTTAATTTATCCCTGATCCTCCCTAATTCCCGCTGGTCCAACCCGTTGAAGACAACTTAAAGATCCCCCTGCGAACGCCGATAACAGGAGCGATCCGCCAACCAATGAGGTGTTTATGTTTAGTCGTATTCGTGTCGTTTCCGGGCTGTTATGTGTGCTGGCACTGTTTGCCTTGCTGCAGCTGTTTTCCGGAGGGATGTTTTTTACCACGGTGAAAGCCGATAAAGAGAATTTTGCCTACAACCAGCGTCTCAGCACGCTGCAACGGGCGATGGGCACCTCTTGGGTATCGCTGGTTCAGGCGCGTAACACGCTGAACCGTGCAGGGATCCGCTATTTGCTGGATAGCCAGCAGGCTGGATCAGGTGCGACCGTGAAAGAACTGGTGGCGCTGGCAAGTGAGGAGTTGAAAAACGCTGACCAGGCTTTTGCCGAGTTCAACGCCAATTTGTCAGAAAAAGGCAAAAGCGCAGAGAACGTTAAGACGCTGCAGGCCAACTACAACGCCTTCCGTGGTGGACTGGCCGAGCTGATTGATTTCCTGGGTAACGGGAACTTCAAAGGCTTTGTCGATCAACCAACGCAGGGTATGCAGGATAAATTCGAGAAGGATTACACCGCATGGCTGAACTACAACATCGTGCTGGCAAAGCAGGGTATTGATGCCAACGAAAGCGCCTATCAGCACTCCATCATGCTGGTGATCGGTACTTTGCTGGTGACCCTGCTGGTGATTGCACTGGTATGGAGCGGCATGCGCAACGTGCTGATTCGTCCGTTGAAACAGAGCATCGACCATATCCGTCACATCGCGCGTGGCGATTTGACGCAGCAGATTGATGTCAGTATGCGCAACGAGATGGGTGAATTGCTCAGCTCACTGCAGCACATGCAGCAGGAGCTGGCGAATACCGTGCGTACCGTGCGTGATGGTTCAGACGCTATCTACACCGGTGCCAGCGAGATCGCCATGGGTAACAACGATCTCTCTTCACGTACTGAACAGCAGGCCGCTTCTCTGGAAGAGACCGCTGCCAGCATGGAGCAGTTGACCGCGACCGTGAAGCAGAACGCCGAAAACGCCCGACAGGCTTCGCAGCTGGCGCTCACTGCCTCTGAAACCGCGCAGCATGGCGGCAAAGTGGTGGATGGCGTTGTCACCACCATGAAAGAGATCACCGGCAGCTCGAAGAAAATCGCGGACATCATCAGTGTGATCGATGGCATCGCGTTCCAGACCAACATTCTGGCACTCAACGCGGCGGTTGAAGCAGCACGCGCGGGTGAACAGGGCCGTGGCTTTGCGGTGGTGGCGGGTGAGGTGCGCAGTCTGGCACAGCGCAGCGCCCAGGCAGCGAAAGAGATCAAAGGTCTGATCGAAGATTCGGTGAGTCGCGTCAACACCGGTTCGGTACTGGTGGAGAGCGCAGGCGAAACCATGACCAACATCGTCAACGCCGTCACTCGCGTCACCGACATCATGGGCGAAATCGCCTCGGCGTCGGATGAGCAGAGTCGCGGAATCGACCAGGTGGGTCTGGCCGTGAACGAGATGGATCGCGTGACACAGCAGAACGCCGCGCTGGTAGAAGAGTCAGCCACGGCGGCTGCCGCACTGGAAGATCAGGCCAGTCGACTGAAACAGTCGGTTGCGGTGTTCAATATTGGTAAAGAATTTGTCGCTCAGGCCGTTAACGTATCTACAGCGCCAAAAATGTTGCGTCCAGCCGCAGTCAAAGCGTTGGCTCAACCCGCAGGTGCACGTAGCGCGGACGATAACTGGGAAACCTTTTAATCCGTGTGGCCGCCGCAAGGCGGCCCAGCTGGCAGCGCAGCAGTAATCGCAGTATCACAATTTAATCAGTTTGTTGCCGGGTGACCTGACATGAAGAAATCGACGTTATTGGATCAAAGTGAAGCGACAACGCTGCTCTCGCAAATGGTGCAGCGCCTGCCGCTTTCAGATACGCATTTTCGTCGTATCAGCCAGCTGATCTATCAACGCGCAGGCATCGTGCTGGCCGATCACAAGCGGGAGATGGTTTATAACCGCTTAGTGCGCCGTTTGCGCACGCTGAACATTGATGATTTTGGTCGTTATCTGGCGTTACTGGAGCAAGACCAGAACAGTGCAGAGTGGCAGGCGTTTATTAACGCGCTGACCACCAATCTGACCTCATTCTTCCGCGAGGCGCACCATTTCCCGATCCTCGCGGATCATGCGCGTAAGCGCAGTGGCAGTTACAGCGTCTGGAGTACCGCCGCCTCAACCGGCGAAGAGCCGTACTCCATCGCCATGACGCTGGCGGAAACGCTGGGTACCGGACCGGGTAAGTTCCAGGTGCACGCCAGCGACATTGATACACAGGTACTGGAAAAAGCCGTAGCGGGCGTGTACCGCCAGGAAGAGCTGCGCACCTTATCGCAATCGCAGCTGCAGCGCTTTTTCCTGCGTGGCACCGGGCCGCACGAAGGCATGGTACGCGTACGCTCCGATCTCGCCAGCATGGTGAACTATTCGCAGCTGAATTTACTGGCCAACGACTGGGCGTTGCCGGGTCCGTTCGACGCAATATTCTGTCGCAACGTGATGATTTATTTCGATAAAGAGACGCAGGAAAAAATCCTGCGCCGTTTCGTTCCCCTGCTGAAGCCCGGCGGTGTGCTGTTCGCTGGACACTCAGAGAACTTCAGCCAGATCAGTAAAGAGTTCTGGCTGCGTGGACAGACAGTCTATGGATTGACCAAGGAAAGACGATGAGCAAAATCACCGTGATGTGCGTGGATGACTCCGCGCTAATGCGACAGTTGATGACGGAGATCATCAACAGCCACGCCGATATGGAGATGGTCGCCACCGCGCCCGATCCGTTGGTGGCGCGGGATTTAATCAAGCAATACAACCCACAGGTGCTGACGCTGGACGTCGAAATGCCGCGTATGGATGGCCTCGACTTCCTTGAGAAGTTAATGCGCCTGCGTCCGATGCCAGTCGTGATGGTGTCATCGCTGACCGGTAAAGGATCGGAAGTGACATTACGCGCGCTGGAATTGGGCGCAGTGGATTTCGTCACTAAGCCGCAGTTGGGTATTCGCGAGGGCATGCTGGCTTACAGCCAGATGATCGCCGACAAAATTCGCGCAGCGGCCCGGGCCAAATTGCATGCGCGCCCGGCCACACCCGGCCCGGTGATGCTGAAAGCTGGCCCGCTGTTGAGTAGTGAGAAGCTGATTGCGATTGGCTCTTCCACTGGCGGCACCGAGGCGATTCGCCATGTACTGCAGCCGCTGCCCGCGACCAGCCCGGCGCTGCTGATCACGCAGCACATGCCGCCAGGGTTTACCCGCTCGTTTGCTGAGCGCCTGAACAAGCTGTGCCAGATCACCGTGAAAGAAGCGGAAGATGGCGAACGTATTTTGCCCGGTCATGCCTATATCGCACCGGGCGCGATGCACATGGAGTTGGGCCGTAGTGGCGCCAACTACGTGGTGAAACTGAATGATGGCCCGCCGGTGAACCGTCATAAGCCGTCTGTTGACGTGCTGTTCCGGTCCGTGGCGGTGCACGCAGGACGAAATGCCGTGGGTGTCATCCTCACCGGGATGGGTAACGACGGTGCCGCCGGGATGCTGGAAATGCATCGCGCCGGTGCCTGGACCATCGCGCAGGATGAAGCAAGTTGCGTCGTCTTTGGTATGCCGCGCGAAGCGATTGCGATGGGCGGCACCAGTGAAGTAGTCGATTTAGGACACATCAGTCAGCACATGCTGGCAAAAATTAGCGCCGGACAGGCATTGCGAATTTAACGAGCCCGTCCTGCCGGACGAGACAACACAGGAGTAGATATGGCTGATAAAAACATGCGCTTTTTGGTGGTGGATGACTTCAATACGATGCGTCGTATCGTCCGCAACCTGCTAAAAGAGCTGGGATTCAACAACGTTGAAGAAGCAGAGGACGGTGTTGATGCACTGACCAAACTGCGTGCGGGTGGTTTTGATTTCGTGGTGTCCGACTGGAACATGCCCAACATGGACGGTCTGGAACTGCTGCAGACCATTCGTGCGGATGCGGCATTGAGCAAACTGCCGGTGCTGATGGTCACCGCCGAAGCGAAAAAAGAGAACATCATTGCAGCTGCCCAGGCCGGTGCCAGCGGTTATGTAGTGAAGCCGTTCACCGCAGCCACGCTGGAAGAAAAGCTGGGTAAAATTTTCGAAAAACTGGGTATGTAAGGAGATGTGATGAGCGACCTTCCGAAACCAACCGAAGAAGCCTCGGCACACGACATTATTACCCGTATCGGCTCGCTGACGCGTATGTTGCGCGACAGCCTGCGCGAATTGGGGTTAGACCAGGCGATTGCCGAAGCGGCGGAAGCGATTCCGGATGCGCGTGACCGTCTGGATTACGTGGTGCAGATGACGGCGCAAGCGGCAGAACGCGCACTCAACTGCGTTGAAGCCGCGCAGCCACACCAGGACCAAATGGAAGCCAACGCCAACAAGCTGAAAGGCCGTTGGGATGCGTGGTTTGAAAACCCGATTGAGCTGGCGGATGCACGCGAGTTGGTTTCGGATACGCGCGAATTTCTCAGTGATGTGCCGTCGCATACCTCGTACACCAACAAGCAGCTGCTTGAGATCATGATGGCGCAGGATTTCCAGGACCTTACCGGTCAGGTGATCAAGCGCATGATGGATGTGATCCAGGAGATCGAGCGTCAGTTGCTGATGGTGCTGCTGGAGAATATGCCTGAAGCCAACGCTGCCGCGCGTAAAGACGCCAGCAGCCTGTTGAATGGCCCGCAGATCCATGCCAATGCACCAGGCGTGGTAGCGAACCAGGATCAGGTGGATGACTTGCTGGATAGCTTAGGTTTCTAATCAGCATTGAGGGGGCGGCTGCGAGTGGGCCGCCCCTGAATGCATGCTCAAAACACTGCGCGTTTTTTTGCTTCTTCAATGCCTGCCACCAGCACCTGTACACCTAACGCTTCAAACGCCGCAATCTGCGCCGGCGTGATCCCGCGATCGGTAATCAAATAGTGGATTTTGCTCCAGTCACACGGCAGGGCAAACATCGACACCTTATCGATTTTGCTGGAGTCCGCTACCACAAATACCGTACTGGCGGAGTTGATCATCGCCATCTTCACTTTGATGTCGGTTTCGCTGGGGAAGCTTAAGCCGAGGCGGGGCGAAATACAGGCGGTGGCGAGAAACAGCTTTTCCGCCAGTACGTTTTCAAAGAAAGAAGCGGCTTTCTCACCGGACGTCGAGAGTGTTGGAAATTTGAAGGTCCCCCCCGTCAGCAGGATATTAATCCCCGGTTCGCCCCCCAGCTTCAGCGCAATATTCACCGCCGTGGTGATCACCGATAAACGACGGATGTGGCCAATTGCTTCCGCAATGGCGGTGGTGGTGGTGCCGGAATCGAAAATCACCGTATCCCCATTTTCCACATACTGCGCGGCCAGCCGGCCAATGGCTTCTTTCTCATCAAGGTGAGTTTGACGCTCAAGCAGCAGTGCGCCGGTGTTCTGCTTACCGGTCATCAGCGTGGCGCCACCGTGATAACGCTGCACATGCCCGGCTTTTTGCAGCATACGCAAATCGGTGCGGATGGTTGCCTCGGTCAGGCCAAAGGTATCGGTAAGCGCTTTAACCGTGACTGTGCCGTCTTCGCGGATCATCTCCAGGATCTTCTCACGACGCTGCTGCATATCAGCCAGCTGCTCAGTTTTGCTTTTCAATCGAAATGCTCCCTCTTTCCAATCACGGTCTGGTTTTGGCAATAAGAAAACCCGTGATGATTTTACTCTGCGTACCAGGGATTTGCGAGTCGGCTCGCACAAAGATGCATTTTCGAATGAAAATAAGATAAAGCCATGCAATTGATTTCACATACACCTGCCAGCCGTTATTTCTATATCACAAAACGTGATATTTAGTTATTTACTTAAAATACAGACAGATAAAAATAGTTTGCATCATTTGTATGAAATTTGATCTCACCCACAAACCATTGCGAAACGATAGCTTATATTTTTGTTCGAAAATCAAAGTTACTGCAAACCTATCCGGCCAGAGATAACCACAGCCGCTGAACATGCACACAGGAGAGAAAGGATGAGTGGGGAATACGATGTCAACCTGCGCTACGGCGTGAATACCGATCTGGACCTCACCGGCAAGGTGGCGGTGGTGACCGGTGGCCTCGGTGGAATTGCCATGGCCAGTAACGCCATGCTGTTAGAGAAAGGTGCACGGCTGGCCCTGCTTTACCCTCCATTCGAAAGCGATCGCGTGGCGGCTGTGCAGGAACAATTCTCTGCCGATCGTGTACTGCTGGTGTGCTGTGACGTGACCGATGCTGGCTCAGTCGAGACGGCGTTCAACCAGGTTGAACAGCACTACGGCCACATCGATATTCTGGTGAACTGTGCAGGTTATGTGATGTTACAGCCGGTACTGGAAACCGACTTTGCCGAGTGGCAGAAGCAGATCGCCGTCAATCTCACCGGTCCTTTTCTTTGCTCACAAGCGGCGGGCAAACGCATGGTGCGCGCCGGTAATGGCGGCAAGATCATCAATATCGCTTCACAGGCCGCTTCCATCGCCATTGATAACCACGTGGCCTATACCTCTGCCAAAGCGGGTCTACTCGGTATGACTAAAGTGATGGCCAAAGAGTTCGCACCACACCGTATCAACGTCAATACCTTGTCACCCACCGTGGTGCTGACGCCGATGGGCGAAAAGGCCTGGCGCGGTGAGAAGGGCGAACAGATGAAAAAACTGATCCCGTTAGGGCGTTTTGCTTACACCGATGAAATTGCCGCTGCCGTGCTGTTCTTCGCCAGCAATGGCAGCGACATGATCACCGGCGCAGATTTAATGATCGATGGCGGCTTCACCATCTGGTAATGCCGCGCCAGCACCAGTAAGGCCTCAACCCTGCAATAACAACAAAACAATGAGAGAGCACGAACATGAAAAAACGTACCCTGTTATTCACTGCCATTGCCAGTTGCCTGATCGCCCAATCCAGTTTCGCTGCCGACAAAGGCACCATCATGATTCTGGTTAACTCACTGGATAACCCCTATTACGCTTCCGAAGCCAAAGGCGCCAACCTGAAAGCGCAAGAGCTGGGCTATAAAACCAGCGTGCTGTCGCACGGTGAAGACGTTAAGAAGCAGAGCGAACTGATCGATGCCGCCATCGGTAAAAAAGTGCAGGGCATTGTGCTGGATAACGCCGACTCCACCGCCAGCGTCGCAGCAATCAAAAAAGCCAAAGATGCGGGGATCCCCGTGGTGCTGATCAACCGTGAGATTCCGGTCGACGATGTGGCGCTGGCGCAGATCACCCACAACAACTTCCAGGCGGGTTCTGATGTGGCCAACGTGTTTGTGGAGAAAATGGGTGAAAAGGGCAGCTATGCCGAATTGACCTGTAACCTCGCGGACAATAACTGCGTCACCCGCTCGAAATCCTTCCACCAGGTGCTGGATCAGTATCCGGATATGAAATCTGTCGCGCGTCAGGATGCGAAAGGCACCCTGATCGATGGCAAACGCATTATGGACAGCATTCTGCAGGCCCATCCCGATGTCAAAGGCGTGATCTGTGGTAACGGTCCGGTGGCGCTGGGCGCGATTGCGGCACTTAAAGCCGCAGGCCGCAATGATGTCACCGTGGTGGGTATTGACGGCAGCAACGACGAGCGTGATGCGGTAGAAAAAGGCGATCTGAAAGCCACGGTAATGTTGCAGGCGCAGGCTATTGCTGCGCAGGGCGTGACCGATCTCGACAACTTCATCCAGAAAGGGGTGAAGCCGGAGAAGCAGCGCGTGATGTTCCGCGGCATTTTAATCACCCCGGACAATGCTAAAGGTGTGCAGGACTTTAACTACAAGTCGTAATCAATAATCGGTGCGCCTGCACAGCAGGCGCCCAGGAGAATGTGATGCACAAACGACTCTGGTTACTGCTTCCTATCGTGATCCTTAGCGGTTGCCGCATTGTGTCGCAGCAGGAGCTGGCCGACCTGAAAAATCCCCCCAATCCTAAAATGGCCAATATTGCTCAGACCTGGCAGCAGAAACTGGTGCCGCAGATTCAGCACGATGCGAAGCCGGTGGCGGAACTGCTGAATGCGTTGAAGTCCGCCAAAGATTTTGACAGCGCCTGTCAAACCTACGGCTACCGCGCGCAGGAAGAGAACCCCTGTGTCTTTAGCGTCAAGGTCAGCGGTGAGGTGACAGCGGTTAATACCACTTCGCGCAATGGCCGCATGACGGTGAAAGATGTTTCCGGCGATAACGTGACGGTGCAGGTCGGTCCGATTTTCCCTGGCACGGTGCTGCGTGATGCCTATAAAGGGGCCAGCTATCAGGACTTTAACGATCAGGTGCTGTTCGGCGACTACAGCCGCGCCATTAATCAGCAGGCAGCCAACATGATGAGCGCCTTCAAGCCCAAAGTCGGCGATAAGGTGCAAATTTCCGGCGTGTTTAGCAGCTTCGATACGCCTGAGCAGGTGCCGAATGTCACACCTGCTGCCATCGTGCGGCAGTAAGGAGCGGGTATGCAAAATCCTCAAAGTGACGTGATCATCGAAACCCGTAATGTGTCACGTATTTACCCCGGCGTGACTGCACTCGATCAGGTGAATTACCGCGTCTATCGCAACAAAGTGAACGTGCTGATTGGCGAAAACGGTGCCGGTAAATCCACCATGATGAAGATGCTGGCGGGCGTGGAAACGCCTTCATCCGGTGAAATTCTGCTGGACGGAGAAGTGGTGTCGCTCAGCTCCACTCATCAGGCGGAAAAGCACGGTATCAGCATCATCTTTCAGGAACTTAACCTGTTCCCCAACATGAACGTGATGGACAACATCTTTATCGCCAATGAGTTTTTCCAGCGCGGCGTGATCAATGAAAAGTATCAGTACGCGCTGGCGAAATCGCTACTGGAGCGGCTGGAGCTGGATGTTGACCCTTATGCGCCGCTGGGCGAACTGGGGATCGGCCATCAGCAGCTGGTCGAGATCGCCCGGGCGCTGTCCAAAGATACGCGCGTGCTGATCATGGATGAACCCACCAGTGCGCTCAGCCAGTCTGAAGTGAAAGTGTTGTTCAACGTGATTGACCAGCTGAAGCGGCGTGGCGTGACCATCATCTATATCTCGCATCGGCTGGAAGAGCTGATGGAAATTGGCGATCACATCACCATTTTCCGTGACGGTCGCTTTATCAGTGAGCGGGAAGTGCGTGATGCGTCAGTTCCCTGGATCATCGAACAGATGGTCGGCGACAAGAAAAAACACTTCGACTACCAGCCCGCTGCACAGGGCGAAACGGTTTTGCACGTTAACGGCCTGACGGCGCTACATCAGAATGGCGGCTATAAGCTTAATGATGTGTCGTTCTCACTGCGCAAGGGCGAAGTGATCGGCATTTACGGTTTGCTGGGCGCGGGCCGCACCGAGCTGTTTAAAGGGCTGATTGGCATGATGCACTGCCAGTCTGGCAGCGTCAGTTTGAATGGCGAAGTGCTGGATAAACGCAACTTCCAGCAGCGCCTGAAAAAAGGCATTGCGCTGGTGCCCGAAGACCGACAAACCGAAGGCGTGGTGCAGTTGATGTCGATCACCGCCAACATGACGTTAAGCGATCTCAGCTTGCGCGGTTTTCGCCGTGCGCTGCGCTTACTCAATCCCCACAAAGAGCAGCGTCGCGTCGATGAAATGATTGGTCATCTCGCCATCAAAGTGAGCGATCCGGAACTGCCGATTACCTCACTCAGCGGCGGTAACCAGCAGAAAGTGGTGCTGGGAAAAGCGCTGATGACGGGCCCTCAAGTGGTTTTGCTGGATGAACCCACGCGTGGGATCGATGTGGGGGCCAAAACGGACGTGTACCACCTGATTGGCAATCTCGCACAGCAAGGTCTGGCGGTGATGTTCTCCTCTTCTGAACTGGACGAGGTGATGGCACTGGCCGATCGCATTCTGGTGATGGCCGATGGCCGTATTACCGCCGACTTACCGCGCAGCGCAGCAACGCGAGAAGCGCTGATTAGCGCCTCAACACCGCATGATTGAGCCCGCAGGAGATCAATAAATGAACCAGAAATACCTGCTTTATATGTACTTGCTGAAAGCGCGAACCTTTATTGCGTTGCTGATCGTGGTCGGCTTTTTCAGCTTTATGGTGCCTAATTTCCTGACCACCTCAAACTTACTGATCATGACGCAGCATGTTGCCATCACCGGGCTGCTGGCCATTGGTATGACGCTAGTGATCCTGACGGGTGGCATCGATCTGTCGGTCGGTGCGGTGGCGGGCATTTGCGGCATGGTGGCGGGGGCGTTGCTCACCAATGGTGTGCCGCTGTGGGGCGGCAACACGCTGTTCTTTAACGTGCCGGAAGTGATTCTGGTGGTGGCGCTGTTTGGCATTGTGCTGGGATTGATCAACGGCACCGTGGTGACGCGTCTGGGCGTGGCACCCTTTATCTGCACCCTCGGCATGATGTATGTGGCTCGCGGGGCCGCGCTGCTGTTCAACGATGGCAGTACCTACGCCAATCTGGTGGGGATGCCAGCATTGGGTAATACCGGTTTCGCGTTGCTGGGATCGGGCAGTGTGCTTGGCGTCTACATCCCAATCTGGTTAATGATCGGCTTCCTGCTGCTCGGCCTTTATCTGACACGTAAAACCCCGCTGGGCCGCTATATCTATGCCACCGGCGGCAATGAATCTGCGGCACGCCTGGCCGGTGTGCCGATCATTAAGGTCAAAGTGTTTGTCTATGCCTTCTCCGGTTTATGTGCTGCGCTGGTGGGATTGATCGTCGCATCCCAACTGCAAACCGCGCACCCGATGACCGGCAACATGTTCGAGATGGACGCCATCGGTGCAACCGTGTTGGGCGGAACGGCGTTAGCAGGCGGGCGCGGGCGCGTATCAGGTTCGATCATCGGTGCCTTTGTCATCGTGTTCCTCGCCGATGGCATGGTGATGATGGGCGTCAGCGATTTCTGGCAAATGGTGATTAAAGGGCTGGTGATCGTCACCGCCGTGGTCATCGACCAGTTCCAGCAAAAATTACAAAGTAAGGTGGTGCTGCTGCGCAGACATGAAAAAAAGCAGCAATCGGCCGCCCTGCCTGAAGCAACGCACGGATAACAGGAGGCAATATGACACGCGATTTTAGTGGGAAAACGGTGGTGATTACCGGCGCATGCCGCGGCATTGGTGCGGGCATTGCCGCACGATTTGCGCGCGATGGCGCACGGCTGGTAATGGTGTCCAACTCGGACCGGGTATTCACCACAGCGCGGGCGCTGGAGGAACAGTACGGCAGCGAGATTCTGGCGCTGCAGGTGGATGTGACCAATGAAGCCGAAGTGCAGCAGCTTTATCAGCAGGCCGCTGAGCGCTTCGGCACCATTGATGTCTCGATTCAGAATGCCGGGGTGATCACTATTGATCGCTTTGACGCGATGCCAAAGAGCGATTTCGAAAAAATTCTGGCTGTGAACACCACCGGCGTCTGGCTGTGCTGCCGCGAGGCGGCGAAATATATGGTGAAGCAGGGCAGCGGCAGCCTGATCAACACCTCATCCGGGCAGGGGCGACAGGGCTTTATTTACACGCCACACTATGCGGCCAGTAAAATGGGTGTTATCGGCATTACTCAGAGCCTGGCACTGGAACTGGCGCCGTCGCACATCACCGTGAATGCTTTCTGTCCGGGTATCATCGAAAGCGAGATGTGGGATTACAACGATCGCGTGTGGGGAGAAATCCTTAGCAGCGATAAAAAGCAGTATGGCAAAGGCGAGTTGATGGCGGAGTGGGTGGAAAATATTCCGCTGAAACGCGCCGGACAGCCGCAAGATGTCGCCGGTTTGGTGGCGTTTCTCGCGTCGGATGATGCGCGCTACATCACCGGCCAAACCATCAATGTGGATGGCGGGTTGATCTTCTCCTAATCGCAGCAGCCGTGAGCGCCTTGCGGCACTTCACGCAGGGCGCTCTGCGGAGCGATTTAGTGATCAATAGAAAATGATGCCTTTTGCTAATCAGGCAATGTCCTAATTCAGCCCGGCCTTTTCTGCAAAATCGGCAGAATGTGTTAGGGTATTCCAGTACAGTTTTGTGAGCCACTTCAAATTCTAAACTGGATAAAAGCCTGTTTTTGCTATGACATCTGTTTTCTCTGCTTTCAAATCACTGCGCATACTACCTGCCGCAACGGGGCTGCTTTTCACCGCGCCTGCTCTGGCGCTGGTAACCGATACGCATGTCGCCGATGCGCCCTTTAGCGATCCCGAACGCTTCCAGAAAATGGCCAGCGATCTGCCTGCACTCGGCTATGAAGATGAGAATGCGGCCTTCAGCAAAAATCTGGCGACCATCGCCAAGAGCATCGGTGAAGCCAGTCAGGACAGCACCAGTGACAACACTTTTGGTCATCAGGCAGGTATCTGGGCGTTTAATCATTTCCGCGATGAAGTGGCAAACCGCGTGGTGGATGAGGGCCAATCTCTGCTATCGCCTTATGGTAAAGCGCAGATCGATTTTAACGTCGATATGGACGGTAACTTCACCGGCAGTGGCGCCTCTCTGCTAACGCCGTGGGCCGATCGCTATCAATATCTGACCTTTAGTGAGGTGGGTTTTCACCAAACGGATGATGGGCTGGTGGGCAATATCGGCTTAGGACAACGTTGGACGGCGGGCAAATGGCTGCTTGGTTACAACGGTTTTGTCGACCGCATGTTCAACAGCGGATTGCAGCGCGCTTCAGTGGGCACAGAAGCCTGGGGTGATTACCTGCGCTTCTCGGCTAACTACTACACACCGCTATCGGGCTGGCAAAACCGCGATCCCTTTCAGCAGCAGCGTTTAGCACGCGGCTACGATTTCACCACTCAGGGCTACCTGCCGTTTTATCGCCAGCTTGGTATGTCGGTGAGTTGGGAGCAGTATCTGGGCAATGATGTGGATCTGTTTAGCAGCGGCAATACCTATCACAATCCTTCGGCGTTGACCTTTGGTGTGTCCTACACGCCGGTGCCGCTGGTGACATTTTCTGCCAGCCACAAAACCAGTAATGAAGGTGAAAGTCAGGATCAGCTGGGTTTACATCTTAACTATCGTTTCGGCGTGCCGTTGAGCCAGCAGTTGAGCGCCGACAACGTGGCAGAAGCGCGTTCGCTGCGCGGCAGCCGTTACGACATGGTGACGCGCAACAACACGCCGGTGGTGGAGTATCGTCAGCGCAAAACCTTATCGGTATTCCTCGCCACACCGCCATGGCAATTAAACGGCGGCGAAAGCCTGCCGCTGAAATTGCAAATCCGTAATGCGAATCCGATAACCAGGGTGACGTGGCAGGGCGATACCCAGGCGTTAAGCCTCACGCCGGGCGCTAATCCTAATGATCCGCAAGGCTGGAGCATCATTATGCCCGCGTGGAACAGCGCCTCTGACGCCACCAACAGCTATCGTCTGTCTGTGACACTGGAAGACAGCAAGGGCAGTCGCGTAACCTCCAACTGGATTACGCTGCAAATTCAGGAACCGTTTAGCATCGATTCCGGTGAGGATAATCGCTTCGATTTGCTGGCGCCTTAAAAACGGTCATCGACGAAATTCCGGCCACTTCAGTGCACGAACCTGGTAATATAGCGGCTTATTGTCAAGAATGGATTCTTACTACATGCCTTCAATTCCGGTTCCGCTGGTTACGCTACTGGTGCTGCTAATTTTAATCGTGACCTTAGCGGCGAACGATAAGCAACGCCACCAAACCACGCTGCTATTTCTGGTCGTCTGCTCACTGTTACTGGCGGTGGGAGCATTACGTTGGATCTCGCCGTCAACACCACTCATGGCTTTGCGCGTGTTATTAGCAACGCTAATCCCGGCGCTGGCCTGGCACTGTTTCAGCCCGCATACGACTCATCAATATTCACTCTGGAAAATCGTCCCGCCCGCGCTGGCCATCATCATTATGCAGTGCTGGCCAGAAGCCATTGATAGCGCGCTATTTGTGCTTTATATCGGATACGGGGCGACATTGATTCTTATGGGCTTAGGCGGTGGGGACCGATTTAGCGATGCGCGCATCGGTGAAGTCGGGCTGGCGGCAAGAATGGCTCTTACCGCCGGTGTTTTTCTTTGCTTCTCTGGTATGACAGATTTGCTGGTGGCGCTCGAATTCACTTTGCATCAGGGCAAGCTTGTGCCGCAAATCATCGCGATACTGCAAAGTTTAATGCTGCCTTTGCTTAGTCTGGCGATTGTACTTGCAGCACGGACCCGGCCCCGGGAAGTGAGTATTGAGACAGCACTGCCCGATTCTTCTTCGTTGCAGACGCCTGAGCAGGCAGCCTTGTGCCTGCAACTGGAAAATCGACTGCGGCAGGATGACCTGTTCCTTAATACACAACTCACGTTGAATCTGTTAGCACGCAAATCCGGTATTCCCTCGCGTCACATCTCACGTGCGATCAATGCGACTTACCACTGCAATGTTTCTCAGTGGATAAATGGTTTTCGCATCGCTCATGCGCAGCAGTTGCTTCGAAGCAGTTCACTGCCGGTTACGGAGGTGATGCTGGCGTCAGGATTCACCACTAAATCAAATTTCAATCGCGAGTTTTTACGTATTAGCGGACAGACGCCGAGTGCATTTCGTCAGCAGGCGGGTTCAATGCCGCTGTCAGAAAGCGAGTGATACGGGCGATTAACTCCTGATGAATATCGGCGCGGGTGCGGCTGCCTTGATCCCGGCAAACGAAGCCCTCACCAGGGGAAGATTGTTCGATTAACTCAGCACCATGGGGTTTACAGCGCTGCATAAAACTAAAGTGGGTTGCGCCTCTTATACGTGAAAACGATGTCTGTTGCGGCGGAAGATACTGCGCCAGATAGCCGGATACCAGTGAGGCGGGAAGTTCAACACTGTCTTGTTCTGCGGATAACACCAGCACTGGCACAGAAACCCTTGCCAGGCTCTCAGGTGTGAATCCGCGCGCCAGACCAAGATCAAGCGATACGGCCGCTTTAATACGTGGATTACGTAATTGAGCATCTAATAAAGAAGCGGTATTTGTATTGCTGATACCCAAAGTCTCGATTAATTGACAGTCTGCTAGTTGCGCGTGGTTCTGACAATCCTGAACAAATCTGTTCGACGAAAACCGGGCACCGATTAACTCCATTACTGTCCACCCTCCGAGTGAGTGGCCGATGGCGGCGATGCGCAACGAATCGACCTTTCCTGCCAGGTGTTCGTCTGCCAATAACCGATCCAGTACCCGGCTGATATCATCTGGACGCAGCCAAAGTTTCCGGGCAGTAGCAGGATCGTGATTCTCAGTTGTTGTACCGGGATGATTGGGTGCAGCGACGATATATCCCTGCACAGTGAGTGCATGCGCCAACCAGTTAAGGTTACGCCAGCTACCGCCATAGCCGTGAGACAGAAGGACTAAAGGATGCTGTCCTGGACGAGGCGTTGCATTGCGTAACATCGGCTCACCATAGAACACGGGGTTCTCACCCACATCTTCAAAGATGCCCGTGGCGGCAGTGGGATACCAAAACGCAACATTGAGCGGACGATTGCCCTGACTATCAAGTGTTATCTGACGAAAACCCGTTGCGGCCTGTGCAAGCGACGCACACATCATCAGCATAAGTGCACAAATACAAAATCGAATCATTAGCGTTGTCTCCATGAGTGTAAAATCATGGAGAGTAATAGCGGAAACAGTGAGTTATCGCGTCCTCAATCACGATTGAGTACCTGTATAACGACAATAAAAAAGGGCAGCTTACGCTGCCCCTGGCTCATACCCAGCCGACACTAGCCGGTATGCAATGAGGGATACTCTCTTAGAACTGATACACCAGACCAACAGCAGTTACGTCGTCAGTGTTGATGTTCAACGCGTTATTATCTTTCAACAGGTTGATTTTATATTCTGCATAAGCAGACATGTTCTTGTTGAAGTAGTAAGTCACGCCAACGGCAACGTATTTGAACAGATCGGTATCGCCCACGTTGTTCTCAACATCTTTCGCGCGAGAAGACACATAGCCCAGTGAAGGACGCAGGCCGTTCAGGAACTGATACTGTGCAACGGCTTCAAAGTTAACCGCTTTGTTAGCGAAACCGTTGTTACCGATCGGCGTTGCATTCTGCGTTTCGCCATAGATGGTCGCCAGGTAAATCTGGTTAGCATCATATTTCAGACCGGCTGCCCAGCTCTGCGCTTTATCGCCACGGCCGTAGGTCGCGGTGTTCTGTGCAGTGACACGATCCAGATTAGCGTAAGCACCGACAAGGCTCAGGCCGAAATCGAAGTCATAAGAGGTTGACAGCGCAAAGCCGTCGCCATTCGAACGACGTACCGCCAGGTTGCTGGCAGTCGCGCTATCAGAGCGCTCGTTTTTGCCTTCGTACTGCGCGGCAAAGTTCCAGCCTTTCACCAGACCGAAGAAATCTTTGTTACGCCAGGTCAGCACACCGGTAGAACGGCCTGACAGGAAGGCATCGGTGTAACCTGAATCACCACCAAAGTACGGCAGCATATCGGTGTAACCCAGTACGTCATACACCAGACCGTAGTTACGGCCGTAGTCGATTGAACCAAACTGAGCCACTTTCAGGCCTGCAAAGCCCAGACGGGTTTTGTTGCCTGAGTTGGCATCGCTGCCTTCAGAGTTGCTCAGACTGTACTGGTATTGCCACTGACCATAGCCGGTCAGTTGGTCATTAATTTTGGTTTCGCCTTTAAAGCCCAGACGGGTATAAGAAGAAACTTCACCGTTTGCGCTGTCGTTATCCGAGAACAGATGCGAAACGTTGATTTTGCCGGTCAGGTCCAGCTTGTTGCCATCTTTGTTATAGATTTCGGCGGCCTGAGCCGAAGAAAGTCCCAGCAGTAAAGGCATCACTGCTGCCAGTAAGGAGCGCTTCATCATTTATAATTTACCCTGTGATATTTTTTAATTGTATCCCCGTCATCGGGGTGAAAAGAAAATGACACAAAAGGTTCAAGATCAACAGTGCAATATATGTAACTAAATATTTCTGATTGGCTTTTTGTGTGATTTTTAATCTTAACTTCCATTTTTTGGGATTTTACATTGGATAAACTTATCTCAATTCCGTCATGCATTTGACCAATATAAATACATATATTATTGTTTTTAATGGTTTTTAGTAAAATTAAAGAAAAGTAAATCACCGCATTTCTTTAAGGGTTAAATAGCACAAGCCTATGCGTTATTGTTCAATAACAAATATAGAAAACCACCTAATAATTAGCGTGGTAATTATCTGGTTAATCTCTTTGTATCCTTTTATTTCTGTTCTGATAATAACCTTAGTCACTAAATGTCGTTTAACTTATGTTTAATTAAGTGGCTGTTCAAAATACAGCCAAATATGCAACAAGATTGTTAATTAGCGGCGAATCAGCGCTGCTTTTACTTACCCATCTGGCTGCACACTTCCTGCACACTCGCGCACCATAAATGCACAAATTGCCCTAAAACAGGGCGACAGCCGCGACATTTTGGCGAAATATTCCCTGTGCGATCACAAAAGCGCTATTTCATTTTGTGAATGCATAAATCTGCTAAATAAATTGCTGCTCTCCCATCTCCATCAGACTGATATTCACTTTTTATGCATTTTATGTGAATAGTGACCTGGTGTAACTCATTGATATTGCGTTACCCAAACCCGTTTATGCATTTTTTCCGCTAGCTGGCACGCTTACTGCACTCTACAGTAGTGCTGCGACACAACAGATTTTAACAATTTTAAAACAATAGCTTCACTCAGGTGGAGCAGGAGAAATGGCTATGTCACTGCAGGTTTCACGTCACGATTTTGATCAATGGATGATGCCGGTATACGCCCCCGCGGCTTTCGTACCGGTGCGTGCTGAAGGCTCAACCCTTTGGGATCAGCAAGGTAAGGATTACATCGACTTTGCAGGCGGCATCGCGGTGAATGCTTTGGGACATGCACACCCGGCTTTGCAACAGGCACTGACCGAGCAGGCGAGTAAGCTGTGGCACACCGGCAATGGCTATACTAACGAACCTATTTTACGTCTGGCTAAACAGCTGATTGACGCCACCTTCGCCGATCGCGTGTTCTTCTGTAACTCTGGGGCAGAAGCCAACGAGGCGGCACTGAAGCTGGCCCGTAAAGTGGCGCACGATCGTTTTGGCGCAGAGAAAAATGGCATTGTAGCCTTCAATAATGCTTTCCACGGACGCACGCTGTTTACTGTTTCAGCGGGTGGACAACCGGCTTACTCACGTGATTTTGCACCGCTGCCTCCGGCGATTCAGCATGCCAACTTCAACGACCTCGCCTCTGCGGCAGCACTGATCAATGACCAGACCTGTGCCGTAATTGTTGAACCGATTCAGGGCGAAGGCGGCGTGTTACCGGCCGATCCTGCTTTCCTGCGCGGCCTGCGTGAACTTTGCGACAAACATCAGGCGACCCTGATATTCGATGAAGTACAGAGCGGCGTGGGTCGTACCGGTTCGCTGTATGCCTACATGCACTATGGCGTGACGCCGGACGTCCTGACCACCGCCAAAGCGCTGGGTGGCGGCTTCCCGATTGGCGCGATGCTGACACGCGAAGATCTGGCGCTGGTGATGGGCGTGGGCACCCATGGCACCACCTACGGCGGTAACCCGCTGGCGGGTGCCGTCGCCGGTAAAGTGATGGAGCTGATTAACCAACCCGATTTTATGGCGGGCGTGGCGCAGCGCCATCAGTGGTTTGTCGATGCTTTGCAGGAGATGAATCAGCGCCTGCCGATCTTTAAAGAAGTTCGCGGTCTTGGGCTGTTGATTGGAGCCGTGCTGAATGAAGATTTTGCCGGGAAAGCGAAGCAGTTCAACCTGGCGGCGGCTGAAGAAGGTGTCATGGTGCTGATTGCCGGTGCTAACGTGGTGCGTTTCGCGCCAGCGCTGAATATCAGTGAAGCGGAAGTGAAAGAGGGACTGGCGCGCTTTGAACGTGCCTGCGCTCGTGTGCTCACAGGAGCTGCATCATGATGGTGATTCGCCCCGTCGAACGTGACGACCTTGCGCAGTTACTGTCGCTGGCGGGCAAAACCGGGGGCGGCTTAACTTCGCTGCCCGCCGATAGCGATACACTGAAAGCGCGAATCGAGCGTTCTCTGCTCACCTGGCAGGGCGCGTTATCGCGTGCTGAACAAGGCTATGTATTTGTGCTGGCCGACAGCGAAGACAACCGTGCTGTCGGCATCTGTGCCATTGAGG
>NZ_CAJCKS010000056.1:0-30542 GCF_903970985.1 Pantoea sp. ME81
AATACCATTGCCTGACCAGATAATTTCACCGGTCTGCACCAGCATCAGCTGCATCTGCAGCGTTGGCGCTTTCACATCGCCCTGTGCACTGCTGTAAAGCACATACTGCGCGTTGACATTACGTGCCAGGCCAATGGCTTTGCTGCGCGAATTGAGGCTGTCATCGGCTGACAAGCCCAAAGTCTGTTTTGCCTGTGCCAGCTGTTCTGGCGTTACCAAAGTGAATTTGCCGTTGTTCGCCAGCGCATTCTGAATCGCATCGGTGGCTTTATCACTCTGCAACGAACCGTTGGTGCTGTTCTTGATGCGATCCACCAGCAGCACGCTGCCTGGATTCACACCGGCAGACTGCACCATGTTCCCCACTAACGGCTGCACGCTGGCATTCCAGTTAATGGTTTTGAGTTTTGGCGGCTGCGGCACCGTTTCCGGCGGCGGTACCGGCTGCACAGGAGGCTGCTCCGGTTGAGTTGGCGTCGTCGGCTGGGTCGGTTCAACCGGCGCTGGGGTTTGCTGTTTCACCACACAACCGGTGAGCATCAACGCAAATAACAGCGCGCTGGAACGTTTTACACTGCGAATCACAGGTTACTCCTCAGAGATAAAGATAGAGACGCACCTTACTGGCGGTCAGGTTACCGATTTGCGAGACAACTTCTGTGCTGCCATGCGCCGGGACGATTTGAGTTTGAGCCGGCTCTTCCGGTGTTATCTCCAGCCCCTTCTCGTCGTACCAATAAAAACGATAGTGAACGGTCACCGGCGTTTCCCGCTGATTATAGAGCACACTTGAGGCACGCATCTGCCCATCACGGCTGGCCAGCGTGGGTTCATCGGTGATGATGCCCGCAGAGAGCACGGAAGATTCCATTACCAGCGATTGCGAGGTGTTGATCATCGGTTTGTCACTGCTGCACCCGACAAGGGTCAGCAACAGCAGGCCACTCAGCCATTGACGCATCACAAGGTCCGCCTGAGGTTAGATAGACAGCATCGGACCCAGCGGCTGACCGCCGACCAGGTGCATATGAATATGATAAACCTCCTGACCACCATGCTGATTACAGTTCATGATCAGACGATAGCCATCCTCGGCAATCCCTTCCTGTTTCGCGATTTTCGCCGCCACGGTAATCATACGGCCCAACGCATGCTCGTGTGCTTCCTGCACGTCATTGGCGGTGGGAATCAATACATTAGGGATAATCAGAATGTGCGTTGGCGCTTTAGGCGCGATGTCGCGGAAGGCGGTGACCAGTTCGTCCTGATAAACCACATCGGCGGGGATTTCGCGACGAATGATTTTACTGAAAATGGTTTCTTCAGCCATGGTGCATTTCCTTAAGCCTGAGTTCAGTCAGGCAGTATGCGCGAGGAATTCGTTTGCTTTCAACCTCAGTACCACTTTTCTTCTGTTAAATGGCTGCCTTTACGCCATTTCATCTCCCAGACAGCATTGCTGTGCTCTCCCTCTCAAATTTACGCCATCGCAGATCACCAAAATGAAACACTGTTTTATAAATTAGAGTTATCACGCCAGTTTCTTTGTGTTTTTGCCACAAAACCATCAGGCCTTGCCAAATCGCGAAGGTTTGCCGCTGCACCGCGCTCTACTTTCTATCCAATCCGGGCAAGCAGTACGGAGTAATGAGGGATGTGTCATCCGTCAATTTCAAGGAGAACCTGCCATGCAGTCTCGTAAAATTAGTCTGGGCCATTATCTGGCTTACGGTTCCGGGGATTTCCTCGGCGCCGGCACCACGGCGCTCACCGCTGCCTGGTTACTCTATTTCTACACCACCTTCTGCGGGCTTTCGCCGATTGAAGCCACCTTTATTTTTGCTGCAGCCCGCGTGCTGGATGCGGTCGTCAGCCCGCTGATGGGTTTTCTCACCGATAACTTCGGATCCACCGGGCTTGGCAAGCGCTTCGGTCGCCGCAAGTTCTTTATCCTGCTCGGTATTCCGTGTGTTTTCAGCTATACCCTGATGTGGATCGGCGACATGAGTTTCTGGTGGTATCTGCTGACCTATCTGCTGTTCGATATGGTCTACACCATGATTCTGGTGCCGTACGAAACGCTGGTGCCGGAGATGACCGACGACTTTAAACAAAAGACCCGCTTCTCCGGCGCGCGTATCGCGCTGGCACAACTTTCATCGATTCTGGCCGCCTTCCTGCCAGGCATCCTGATTGGCTGGTTTGGCAAAGAGAATCCCATCTCCTTCTTTTATGCCAGCCTGGTGTTCTCGGTCATCTGTGCGCTGGTGCTATTCCTGGTGTGGCGCTTCACCTGGGAACGCGCACCGGAGGATTTTTCCGCCGAGTCACGTCGGGCTGAAGAAGAAAAGACGCAACTCTCGCTGTTCCAAAGCCTGAAACGACTGTATATCGAGCTCGCCTCCACGCTGCGCATCCGTATCTTTCGCCAGCATCTTGGCATGTATCTGGGCGGTTACATCGCTCAGGACGTGTTTAATGCGGTATTTACCTGGTACGTGGTGTTTGTACTGATGCAGAGCGCGCAAATCGCTTCCAGCCTGATGGGAACGATGGCGGTGCTGCAATTTATAGCGGTGATGGCAATGATCCCGCTGTGTATACGCCTCGGACCGGCCCCAGCCTATCGTCTGGTGGTGATGCTGTTTGGCCTCAGCGCCCTCTCCTACGCTGGACTGTGGTACAGCGGGATGAACGATAACTTCGCGCTGTTAGTGCTGATCTCGGCCTTCGCCGGTTTAGGACGTGGCGGCATCAACTACGTGCCGTGGAATACCTACACCTATATCGCCGATGTCGATGAAGTGATCACCGGACAGCGACGTGAAGGCATATTCGCCGGGATCATGACATTGACGCGTAAAGCCTCGCAGGCCGGTGCCGTGATGATCGTTGGCATCCTGCTGCAGTTGGCCGGTTTTACCTCCGGTAAAACTGAACAGGCTCCTGCGGTGAGCCATGCCATTCTGCTGATCCTCAGCGTCGGCACCGTTGGCGTGCTGATCTGCGGCTTTATTGTGTCGCTGCGCTTCAAACTGAATCTGCATACCCACACTGTTCTGCGCGAAGAGACGCTGAAGATGCGTGAAGCGGGCCGTGTGGTCCCGGAACGTATTACACCGCAGGCGCGCACCATCGTCGAAACCCTGGCGGGTATGCCGTATGAAAACTTATGGGGCAACAACAACGTCGGTTACCTCAACCGTAACAAGCCCGCAGCGCTCGCGCTATCCACGCATCGCGGCACGCTTCACTCTCTCCCTACCCTGATTAACGATAGGAATGAACCATGACTGTATTTCCTGTAAAACACAGCGCCTTGTTGCGCCAGCCTGAATACCTGTTGCCACGCAGTGAATTAGTGCAACTCATCCACAAACTCACTGACAATCTGGTCAATATCACCGATCACAGCGGCGAGTTTTTGCTGCGGCTGGATGATGGCCGCGTCATTGACACTAAGGGTTGGGCTGGCTGGGAATGGACGCACGGCATCGGGCTGTATGGCATGCTGCATTACACCCAGCAGACGGGCGATCAGGCAACCCTGAAGATTATCGATGACTGGTTTAGCGCGCGCTTAGCAGAAGGCACACCGACAAAGAACGTGAACACGGTATGCCCGTTCCTGACGCTGGCTTATCGTTATGAAGAGACCGGTCATGCAGCATGGCGGCCGGTGCTGGAACGCTGGGCTGAGTGGGTGATGTATGAAATGCCGCGCACTGAGCAAGGCGGTCTGCAGCACATCGTTTACAACAACGAAAATACCCAGCAGCTGTGGGACGACACCTTAATGATGAGCGTGATGGCGCTGGCGAAGATCGGCCAGTTACTCGATCGCCCGGAGTTTGTTGAAGAAGCCAGCTATCAATTCCTGATCCACACTCAATACCTGATGGATCGTCAAACCGGTTTGTGGTTCCACGGCTGGACCTTCGATGGCCGACACAATTTTGCTAATGCCCGCTGGGCACGCGGCAATAGTTGGCTGACCATCGTGATCCCGGATTTCCTCGAAATGATGAACTGGCCGGAACAACATGCCACGCGTCGTTTCCTTCAGCAGGTATTGGCCAGTCAGGTCAAGGCATTAGCCGCTTGTCAGCACAGCAGCGGTCTCTGGCATACCCTGCTCGACGATCCACAAAGCTATCCGGAAGCGTCTGCCACGGCGGGATTCGCTTATGGAATTCTCAAAGCGGTGCGTAAACGGTATTTGTCTGACGAGTATCGCCCTATGGCGGAAAAAGCCTTGCGTGGCGTGATCGCCAATATTGATGAAGACGGGGAGTTAAAACAGGTGTCGTTTGGCACCGCAATGGGCAGCGATTTGGAGTATTACCGCCAGGTACCGCTGACGTCGATGCCCTATGGTCAGGCGATGGCGTTGCTATGCCTGACAGAGTATTTGCGGGTTTATCTGTAATCGCATTCACGTTGAAGTGGGAGAAAACGGCGGCAGACGTATAAAGCATTCCGAGCCAGCAACCATGGGCAGTGAAACATAGCGTGACCACCCAATACCGCTAACACCGATACCCTAATTTCTGGCGATGCGTCAGTACAGTCCAATGAAAAACGGGGTTTTATCCAATACCGCACCTAAGGTGAGGTGCGAGGGAGCGGCGGCAGAGGAGTAAAGCGTCCCGCGACAGGGATGTCGCGGGCCGAGCCCCAGGGATGGTTTATGGCGTCTTTACGATCTGCCGCCGCTTCATCGCACAGGCTCGGCCTCTGCCTTTGACCTTGACCTCAGCCTCAGCCTCAGCCTCAGCCTCAGACCGAGCCCAACCCCAAGCCTTTACATATTACGAATATAATCATCCATCTCAGTTTTCAGGTTATCGGACTTGGTCCCGAAAATCGCCTGAACACCGGAACCGGCCACCACCACGCCACGCGCGCCGAGGTTTTTCAGTTCAGTTTGATTCACTTTTGCCACATCCGCGACACTCACACGCAGACGCGTAATACAGGCATCAAGATTGGTAATGTTCTCTTTACCACCAAATGCAGTCACCAGTTTGCCTGCCATCTCGCTACCGGTAGCGCTGCTCTGCTCCATTGCAGTGTCCTCACGTCCAGGTGTTTTCAGATTCAATTTCACAATCAGCACACGGAAAACGGTGTAATAAATCAGGCCGTAAATGATACCGACAATCGGGAACAACCAGATCTTGCTGCTGTTACCGCTCAGCACCACAAAGTCAATCAGACCGTGTGAGAAGCTGGTGCCATCACGCATGCCCAGCAGAATACAGATTGGGAATGCCAGACCCGCCAGAATCGCATGGATGACATACAGAATCGGCGCCACGAACATAAACGAAAATTCAATCGGTTCGGTGATACCGGTCAGGAACGAGGTCAGCGCGGCGGAAATCATAATGCCGCCCACTTTGGCGCGGTTTTCCGGCTTAGCCGAGTGCCAGATAGCAATCGCGGCCGCAGGCAGACCGTACATTTTGAACAGGAAGCCGCCAGAGAGTTTACCTGCGGTTGGATCGCCCGCCATATAGCGTGGGATATCACCGTGGAACACCTGGCCTGCGGCGTTGGTGAACTCACCAATCTGCATCTGGAAAGGCACGTTCCAGATATGGTGCAGACCAAACGGCACCAGCGAACGCTCAACGACACCGTAAATGCCGAACGCCACCACCGGGTTCTGATAGGCTGCCCACTGGGAGAAATCCTGAATCGCGGTACCAATCGGTGGCCAGATAAAGGACAACACGATACCAGTGAAAATCGCGGTCAGACCGGAAATGATCGGCACAAAACGCTTACCGGCGAAGAAGCCAAGATATTCAGGCAGCTTGATGCGATAAAAACGGTTAAACATATACGCGGCGATTGAACCGGCAATGATCCCGCCCAGCACCCCGGTATCGGCAAGGTGTTTGGCCTCAATTTCCGCTGGCGGTAAGTGCAACACCAGTGGTGCAACCACCGCCATGGTTTTCACCATGATGCCGTAAGCCACCACGGAAGCCAGCGCCGATACGCCATCGTTATTGGTAAAACCGAGCGCCACGCCAATCGCAAAGATCAGCGGCATGTTGGCGAACACGGAACCGCCCGCCTCCGCCATGACATGTGAAACGACAGCAGGCAACCAGCTGAAGTTAGCCGAACCAACACCTAATAAAATACCGGCAATCGGCAAAACCGATACCGGCAACATTAGCGATTTACCTACTTTTTGCAGGTTCGCAAATGCGTTCTTGAACATAAAAGCTCCTGAGTATGAGTGCATATTTGCGCAGTGCGCTGGCAAAGGGGGAGGATCCTTCACCGGGGTGACGCTGAGCGTCTTTTGATTTATTACGAAGGGTAAAATAAATCGATATTTGTTACTTTGACGGCTATCACGTTTCGCTCAAGACGAACGCTTGCTTTCTGTTGTTTTTGACTGAATTGCCTGGAGAAACAGCAATAAATCACTGCCCGTGCCGCGTTATATGCCGCACAGGTCAGTGATTATAGAATTATTACAGAGTTTAAAATAAAGCGGATTAGCCGCCGAGTCGGCTCATTGGGACATGGAACAGACGCGAGAAGTTTTCTGTGGTCGCTGCAGCCAGCGTTTCGATATCCACACCCTTCAGCACAGCCATATAATCCGCGACATCGCGCGTAAAAGCTGGCTGATTTTCTTTGCCACGATGCGGAACCGGTGCCAGATACGGCGAGTCAGTCTCGACCAGCATGCGATCCAGCGGCACATAACGCGCGGCATCACGAATCTGCTCAGCATTGCGGAAGGTCAAAATGCCGGAGAAGGAGATATAAAAGCCCATATCCAGCAACTGCGCCGCAGTCTCTTTATCTTCAGTAAAGCAGTGCAGAACGCCACCACATTTTTCCACCTGCTCTTCACGCAGGATTGCCAGCGTGTCTTCACGTGCATCACGGGTATGTACGATGATCGGCTTATTCAGCGCGATGCCTGTACGGATGTGTTCACGGAACGAGGCTTGCTGCTGCGCTTTGGTCTCCTGCTGATAGAAGTAATCCAGCCCGGTTTCGCCCAGTGCAATCACCTGCTCTTCAGCTGCCAGTCGACGAAACTCTTCGACATCGTACGGTGCTTCCTGATTTAACGGATGCACGCCGCACGCCAGGGCGATGTTTTCCCTGTCGCCGACCAGTTGCTTGATCTTGTAGTAATCCGGCAGCGTGGTGGCAATCGCCAGCATAAACTTCACGTCACGCGCGGCGGCTTTGGCGATCACATCGTCCAGATCGCGATGCTGCTTCTCATAATCCAGGCCATCAAGATGGCAGTGCGAATCAACAATAAACATACTTCTCTCTTTTACGCTTAGCTGACCGCCGTGGGCGACATTAAGCGTCCCCAGGCTAACAGGCGATCGGTCAAAATCAGTTCACGGTTCAGGGCGGCGACATGCAACAGTTGCTCACGACACTGCATCCACTGCTGGGCGCTGGCGTTGAGCGCACTGCTGTTAAGCTGCTGAGCCAGTTGCGATACGACCTCAGGATGGTCGCCGTTGCTTAACCAGTTGCTGGCACCCTGCTGCACTTTCATGGCATCCACCAGTAATGAAATCAGCCAGCTGAGGCGCTCTGCCACATCGTCGCTGTTCAGCGCGGGCAGCAGTTGCAGTACATCGCTGTTCAACGCGCTGAGCAAAGTTTCACACAGCTTCTCACGTGCCTGCCAGCGCTCAGGCTGCAGCAGGGTCAACGCAGCAGCAGGTGCGCCATTGCTCAAGCGCAGAGCGGCTCGCAGTACTGGCTCGGATTGCGGCAGCTGTTTCTGCAGCCATTGCAAACTGGGCAGCTCTTCCGGCGGGGAAAGATGCCATGTCATGCAGCGGCTGCGCAAGGTTGCCAGCAAACGTGATGGCTCACGGACGCTGAGGAAAAACCAGCAGTTGGCAGGAGGCTCTTCCAACGTTTTCAACAACGCATTGGCGGCGGCTTCAGTGAGCTGCGCCGCATCGGGCAACCAGACAATCTTTGCTCCGCCCTGCTGAGCAAAATGGTAGAGCTTCTCGGTGACGTCACGTACCGCATCAATACCGAGTGAAGATTTGCCTTTTTCTGCTTCCAGACGATACCAGTCAGGATGCGTCTGCGCCTGCATCAGCTGGCAGCCGTGGCAATGGCCGCAGCTCTTCAAGCCTTCCGGATGTTGGCACATTAACCAGCGGCTAACACCCCACACTAACGCATCGTCACCCATGCCATTAATGGCCTGTATCAGCAAGGCATGGTGTGCCTGACCGCTTTGATGACGGCTGATAATCTGCCGATAGGGCTGATTCAGCCACGGATACCAGTTCATGCCGCCTGACCTGCCAGCCATTTTTGTAGCGCTGATTTAAGTGACGATGTCACTTCTGCAATATTTTGTGTGGCATCAATGGTTAAAATGGTGTCATCGCTGGCAGCCAACGCCAGATAACGGTCACGTGTGCGTTCAAAGAAACGCAGTGATTCTTGCTCAATACGATCGAGTTCCCCGCGAGCACGCGCGCGTTGCAGGCCAATTTCCGGTGTCACATCCAGGTAGAGGGTCAAGTCCGGACGGAAGTCGCCCAATACCGCATCGCGCAGGGTGGTCATCAACTGCGTATCCAGGCCACGGCCACCGCCCTGGTAAGCCTGGGATGAGAGGTCGTGACGGTCACCAACCACCCAGGCGCCACGCGCTAACGCAGGCTTAATCACGTTCTCGACCAATTGAACACGGGCGGCATACAGCATCAGCAGTTCGGCTTTGTCAGTCACCTGTTCGCCATCAATTCCCTGCTTCACCAGCACGCGTAATTGTTCTGCCAGCGGCGTGCCGCCAGGCTCACGGGTGAATACCACATCGTCGATTCCCTGCTCATGCAGCACCGCCACAATGGCATCACGCGCAGTGGTTTTGCCCGCGCCTTCAAGGCCTTCAATGACGATAAACTTACTTTTCATTTTTTTCCTTCATAGCCAGCCGATAGACCTGCACCGCTTTATTATGGCTGGCGAGATTGGTGGTAAAGGTATGTCCGCCTTTGCCATCCGCGACAAAATAGAGATAGTTGGTTTTTTCTGGATGCGCCGCCGCTTCCAGCGAGGCTCGGCCTGGCATCGCGATAGGACCTGGCGGCAATCCGCTAATCGTGTAGGTATTGTAATCGGTCGGCGTTTCGAGGTCTTTACGCGTAATCGTACCGGTGTAGTTATCACCCATACCGTAAATCACGGTAGGGTCGGTTTGCAGCTTCATGCCGGTGCGCAAGCGATTAATAAATACCGAGGCAACGCGCGCGCGCTCTTCCGTCACGCCGGTCTCTTTTTCGATAATCGAGGCCATGGTGACCAGATCTTGCTCATTTTTATAGGGCAGATTGTCCATCCGCCCCTGCCAGATCTCATCCACCAGTTTATTCATGCGCGTGTGTGCCCGCTCCAGCAGCGATATATCACTGGTGTTAGCTGTATACAAATAAGTGTCGGGATAGAAAGCGCCCTCAAGCTGATTTGCATCCATTTTCAGCGCAGCGGCGACAGTCGCAAACTGATCGTCAGTTAGCGTATGTTTGATATAGGGCGCTTGACGCAGTTCGGCCAACCACTCCTTCAGGCGTGAGCCCTCGACAAACCGTACCGGAAATTGCGCTTCTTTACCGCTGGCCAGTAACTGCAACAGCTGTCTTACCGTCATATTGCTTTCCAGTCGGTAGGTTCCGGCTTTGAACTTCGCGAGTTCAGGCTCAAGTTTCAAAAGCGGCCCAAACCAGATACTTTCCGGAATGATGTGCTGGCTTTCCAGTTGCGCTTCCAGCACGACCCGACCACTACCCGCGGGCAATGTGTAGATCGTTTCCTGATTAATGGTCAAAGGGGTATCGGCAAAACGTTCAATCTGCCAATAACTCAATGCCGCCGCGAGGCCGGCAATCACCACAGCGCTGGCGAGTATTTTTTTCATTCGGGTCATGATGCTTCCATCTTCTGGCAACTGTTATACAGCTGCTGGTACAGCGTGCGTGCGGTGAACGATACATCGTCAATTTTCCGCACAGGTAAAACCGGCATCAGGGCATTGCAGATCACCACTTCATCGGCGTTCAGCACATCCTCCCTGCTTCCTTCAATCAACTGACAAGCCTGGCCTTCCGACGCTATCTGCGCTATCAGATAACGGCGCATAATGCCATCGACACCCGCTTGCTCAAGACGCGGCGTGAAAACCTGATCACCTTTGCGCCAGAATAAATTGGCCGCACAGCATTCCACCACCGTCCCTGCAGTGTCAAGCACCAGCGCCTCATCAGCATCGGTGTGGTCAAGCTGCTGACGGATCAGCACCTGTTCCAGTCGGTTAAGATGTTTGAGGCCGGCGAGCAGTGGATTGCGCGCCAGTCTCACTGGGCTGGTTATGAGCGCTGCACCCTGCTGCTGCAAAGTGGTGTAGTGTTGCGGCCACGGAGAAAGGGAGAGGATGCGCGTCGGGGTTGTGCAACCGGTTCGGCTATATCCCCGTCCACCGACGCCTGGCGTCAGAATCACTTTTAAAACGGACTGGGTTTGACCCTTGGCGGCATGCTGCATCTCCTCGGCCAGCTGCGCCATATCCGGTAAGGGAATGAATAAACGCTCACAGCCTTCCTGCAATCGCTGCAAATGGGCGTTCAGCAGTTGTATCTTGCCTGCCACTACCGCAGCAGTGGTAAAACAGCCATCACCAAACTGCACCGCGCGATCGCGCGCAGAAAGTTCGAACTGCTCTACGCCGTTTATCCACATACCGCTCACCTTTGGCTACCCTGCCAGTCTGAATACCACTGACAGCGGTAAGAATCCACGCCACTGCGTGACAAAATATAAAAAAGGCCCGCATTGCGGGCCTCTGTTTGGCTGGGTAAAACTTAGACCTTGCGGAAGATCAGCGAGCCGTTGGTGCCGCCAAATCCAAAGGAGTTACACAGCGTGTACTCCAGTCCGCTCACCTGACGTGCTGTATGCGGCACGAAGTCGAGGTCACAACCTTCATCTGGGTTATCCAGGTTGATGGTTGGCGGAACCGCCTGGTCGCGCAGCGCCAGAATCGAATAAATCGCTTCTACCGCGCCTGCTGCACCCAGCAGGTGCCCAGTCATGGATTTGGTAGAACTCACCATCACGCTGTGAGCCGCTGCACCAAATACAGACTTGACCGCCTGAGCTTCAGCTTTGTCACCCGCTGGCGTTGAGGTGCCATGCGCGTTGACGTAGCCAATCTGTTCAGCATTCAGCTGCGCGTCACGCAATGCATTCACCATCGCGGCTGCAGCACCTGAACCGTCCTCCGGTGGAGACGTCATGTGGTAAGCATCGCTGCTCATGCCGAAACCGATGATTTCAGCATAAATTTTCGCACCGCGCTTTTTCGCATGCTCGTACTCTTCCAGCACCACAATGCCTGCACCATCGCCCAATACGAAACCATCACGGTCTTTATCCCACGGACGGCTTGCCGCCTGCGGATTATCGTTATTGGTTGAGAGTGCACGTGCAGCACCAAAGCCACCCACACCCAGCGGGGTACTGGCTTTTTCAGCACCACCGGCCAGCATGACATCGGCGTCGTTGTACGCAATGATACGCGCAGCATGACCAATGTTGTGCACGCCTGAAGTACAAGCGGTTGCAATAGAAATGCTTGGACCTTTCAGACCGTACATGATGGTCAGGTGACCTGCCACCATGTTAACAATGGTAGAAGGAACAAAGAACGGGCTGATTTTGCGCGGACCGCCGTTAACCAGTGAACTGTGGTTGTCTTCAATTAAACCCAGTCCGCCGATGCCGGAACCGATAGCTGCGCCGATGCGGCCGGCATTCTCATCAGTCACGACCAGACCGGAGTCCGCCATAGCCTGAATACCAGCCACAATGCCGTATTGGATGAAGTCATCCATCTTACGCTGATCTTTGCGCGAGATGAATTCATCGCAATTAAAATCTCTTACTAAGCCCGCAAAGCGTGTTGCGTAGGCACTAGTATCAAAATGGTCGATCAGGCTGATGCCGCTCTGACCGGCAAGGAGAGCACTCCAGGTAGACTCTACGGTATTGCCGACAGGAGACAACATGCCAAGACCAGTCACAACTACACGACGCTTAGACACGTACGTCCTCCAGGGAGGGAAAAAATAACGCTATGTGGGGCAAACATAAAACTCAGGCGGTCGAGGTGACCGCCTGAAGATATTCATTAGCCTTGGTGGCTATTGATGTAATCGATCGCTGCCTGAACGGTAGTGATTTTCTCAGCTTCTTCGTCTGGAATTTCAGTATCAAACTCTTCTTCCAGAGCCATTACCAGCTCAACGGTGTCAAGAGAATCTGCACCCAGGTCTTCAACGAAAGAAGCAGTGTTAATCACTTCGTCTTCTTTAACACCCAGCTGCTCAGCTACGATTTTCTTAACGCGTTGTTCGATATCGCTCATACTATTTAATTTCCTATCAAAACTCGCTTTCGCGATGGTTTTCGTAGTGTATAAAATGTTGAAAAAGATGCAACAAAATCCCGGCTGGTCGAACCACGATTTTGCGCTATTCTGCGGTGTTTACCGCAGATAATGCAAATGTTTTCGTGATTATCAGACCATGTACATGCCGCCATTGACGTGGAGCGTCTCACCCGTGATGTAAGAGGCTTCGTCAGAGGCTAAGAATGCAACAGCATTGGCAATCTCCTGCGGGTCGCCTAAACGACCTGCCGGCACTTCTGCCAAAATGCCCGAGCGCTGATCTTCGTTCAGTGCACGCGTCATGTCCGTCTCAATAAAGCCCGGAGCCACGACGTTTACGGTAATGCCACGTGACGCGACTTCTCGCGCCAGTGATTTGCTAAAGCCAATCAAACCTGCTTTTGCTGCCGCATAGTTTGTTTGACCCGCGTTACCCATGGTTCCAACTACAGAACCGATGGTAATGATACGGCCCACGCGTTTTTTCATCATGGCACGCATAACCGCCTTAGAAAGACGGAAGACTGATGTCAGGTTGGTATCGAGGATATCCGCCCACTCATCGTCCTTCATGCGCATCAACAGATTATCACGCGTAATGCCTGCATTATTGACTAAAATGTCCACTTCGCCAAATTCAGCGCGAACTTTCTCGAGCACGCTCTCAATAGAGGCCGCATCGGTCACGTTCAACAGCAGACCTTTGCCGTTATCGCCGAGGTAAGCACTGATTGCTTCCGCACCGCTTTCGCTGGTGGCGGTTCCCACCACTTTCGCACCACGCGCAACCAGCGTTTCCGCGATTGCACGGCCAATGCCGCGGCTTGCGCCAGTCACCAGCGCTACTTTACCTTCAAAGCTCATGTTTTTCCTCTTATTCCTGTGTAAGCGCAGCAGAGAGTGAAGCAGAATCGTTCACGGCTGCAGCGGTCAGGCTATCCACAATACGTTTGGTCAGACCGGTCAGGACTTTACCTGGACCGATCTCCAGCAACTGGCCAACGCCTTGGGTGGCAATAAATTCAACAGCTTCGGTCCAACGCACCGGGCTATACAGCTGGCGAACCAGTGCACTGCGGATTGCCGCGGCATCGGTTTCACACTTGACGTCAACGTTATTGACGACAGGCACAGATGGTGCGTTGAAAGTGATGCTTTCCAGTGCCACAGCCAGTTTATCTGCTGCAGGCTTCATCAACGCGCAATGCGATGGCACGCTCACAGGCAACGGCAGTGCGCGTTTGGCACCCGCTGCTTTACAGGCTGCGCCAGCACGCTCCACCGCTTCTTTGTTACCCGCGATAACCACCTGGCCTGGCGAATTGAAGTTCACCGGCGAAACCACCTGACCTTGCGCGCTTTCTTCGCACGCTTTACGGATAGACTCATCATCAAGCCCGATGATTGCCTGCATGGCACCGGTCCCTTCAGGAACCGCTTCCTGCATCAGTTTGCCGCGTAATTCGACTAACTTGATTGCGTCCGCAAAGTTCAGTACGCCAGCACAGACCAGCGCAGAGTATTCACCCAGGCTATGGCCGGCCATCAGCGTAGGCTGCGGGCCATTTTTGCTCTGCCAGACGCGATAAATCGCGACGGAGGCCGCCAGCAACGCAGGTTGCGTCTGCCAGGTCTTATTCAGTTCTTCAGCTGGACCTTGTTGTACCAACTGCCATAAGTCATATCCCAGCGCGTCAGAAGCTTCACGGAAAGTGGCCTCAACCTGCGGGTTTTCCACAGCCAGATCGGCCAGCATGCCGACGGTCTGTGAGCCCTGTCCTGGGAAAACAAAAGCAAATTGTGTCATCTGTCGTTCCTGTCAATCAAAAGCGAACCAGCGCAGAACCCCAGGTGAAACCGCCACCAAAGGCTTCCAGCAAAATCAGTTGGCCAGGCTTGATACGGCCATCTCGTACCGCTTCATCCAGTGCACTTGGCACCGAAGCCGCTGAAGTGTTGCCATGACGATCCAGCGTCACCACCACTTTTTCCATGCCCATGCCGAGCTTTCTGGCCGTTGCGCTGATAATGCGCAGGTTCGCCTGATGCGGCACCAGCCAGTCGAGCATTTCGCGATCAAGGTTGTTGGCTTGCAGCGTCTCGTCCACGATATGGGCAAGCTCGGTCACAGCAACTTTAAAGACTTCATTACCGGCCATCGTGAGATAGGCTGGCTCATCCTGATGTTCACGATCCTGATACGGCAGCGTCAACAGCTTGCCATAACGACCGTCAGCATGCAGATGCGTTGACAGGATACCGGGCTCTTCACTTTGCCCCAGCACCACAGCGCCAGCGCCGTCACCAAACAGGATGATAGTGCCACGATCGTTAGGATCGAGGGTGCGGGCTAAGACGTCCGCACCGATCACCAGCGCGTGTTTGACCACACCGTTTTTGATGTACTGATCGGCAACGCTAAGTGCATAGGTGAAACCTGCACATGCAGCGGCCAGATCGAAAGAAGCGCAGTCATTGATCTCCAGCATCTGCTGGATCATGCACGCTGAACTTGGGAAGGCATGGCTGGAAGAGGTGGTTGCCACAATAATCAGACCAACATCGCTGGCCGCAACGCCTGCCATTTCCAGCGCGCGCTGTGCAGCCGCAAAGCCCATAGTGGCAACCGTTTCATCTGGCGCGGCAATACGGCGCTCACGGATACCGGTACGCGTGACAATCCACTCGTCCGAAGTCTCCACCATTTTTTCCAGATCCGCATTGGAGCGAACCTGCTCAGGCAAATAGCTGCCCGTACCGATAATTTTGGTAAACATCTACGCTTTGTCACTCCTGGCTAATACAGCGTCAAGGCGCGCCGCAATCCTCTCTGGGACTTGCCTGCGCACCGCCTGCTCTGCCTGCTCTATCGCCACGGCAAACGCACGTTGATTCGCCGCACCGTGGCTTTTGATCACTGTTCCGCGCAATCCTAACAGACAAGCGCCATTGTACTGGTCGGGGTTGAGATGGCCGAAACGTTTAGCCAGACGCTTTTGCAGCCAGCGCCCGACCCATTTCAACCACCACGCCCGTTTTTTCCCATCCTCTGACGACTTGAGCAGAGAAAGAAACATTCTTACCACGCCTTCCATGGTTTTAAGCGTGACGTTTCCCACGAAGCCATCACAGACCAGCACATCCGTCTTGCCGGTGAGGAGATCATTCCCCTCAAGATAACCAATATAGTTGATTTGCGGCGTATCCCGCAGAACCGCAGATGCTGTGCGAATCGTTTCCAGCCCCTTGGTCTCTTCCTGCCCAATGTTGAGCAGCGCGACACGCGGTCTATCGATTTCCAGCACTTCCTCGGCCATGACAGCGCCCATGATGGCAAACTGCACCAACATATCGCTATCCGATTCCACATTTGCGCCGAGATCCAGCACCACCGTTTTACCCTGCTGCTGATGCGGCAGAACGGTCATCAGCGCCGGACGCTCAATGCCATCCAGCGGCTTCAATAACATTTTAGCCAGCCCCATTAACGCGCCGGTATTGCCTGCACTGATACAGGCTTGCGCGTTACCCTCTTTCACCAGCTCGAGTGCCACACGCATCGAGCTGCCGCGGCTGTTTCGAATGGCTTGTGAAGGCTTGGCATCACTTGCAATAACCGATTCGGCAGGGATCACCTGCACACGCCCCAGTAACGAGGAATCCGCTTTGGCAAGAAATGACGAGATGATGTCGGGATCACCGACCAGAAGAAGAACCAGATTCGTATGAGAGGCCAGTGCCTGCAAGGATGCAGGCACTGTCACGCAGGGACCGAAATCCCCGCCCATGGCATCAACTGCCAGGGTCAAACGTGTCAAGGTATCGCCTTGCGTAACCGCAAAGAATTACTTGGTGATAACCTTGCGACCGCGGTAGTAACCATCCGCAGTGATATGGTGACGCAGATGAGTTTCACCAGAAACTTTATCTACTGACAGAGCTGCGGTGGTCAGCGCATCGTGCGAACGACGCATACCACGCTTAGAACGGGTTGGTTTATTCTGTTGTACGGCCATGGACCTTACTCCTATTACTTACGCTTTAAACTGGCTAATACGGCAAAGGGATTTGGTTTTTCTGCCTCTTCAGGCAACTTGCCAAATACCATGTCCGCGTCGGACACTTCACAGTGTTCAGAATCATGCACCGGAACTACAGGCAGCGCGAGGATGAGTTCATCTTCGATAACTGCCAGCAAGTCGATTTCGCCGAAATCATTGATATCAACTGGCTCGTAAGCTTCCGGCAGTGCCTCGGCCTGCTCATCAGAAGAGACAGGACTGAAGCAATAGCTTACGTGGACAGCATGCGGGAATGACTGGTTGCAGCGTTGACACGACAATGTCACCTGCACATCAGCTGTTCCTTGCAGAACCGCTAAGCGCTGGTTGTCAATCGCAAACGACATGGTGCATTCCACATCACTGTCCACACTCACGACCGTGTCGGCCAGGCGCGCCACCAATTCAGGTGCATACACACCTTGGTAATCAAGGCGTTTTTGCGCGGCGCGGGCCAGATCGATCGTCAGGGGTAATTTTACCTTTTGCATAGGGCGCGCATATTAACTTTGTAACGTCATAGAGTCAAAGAAAAAGGCCGGTTTACAGCATCTTTCACCCGTTAGTCGCATCCAGTGCGGCGCATAGTTTAAAATGCCTGTCATCTTTACGCTATCTATTCTGAAAAAAAATCATGACACCGTTAATTCTGGCCTCCACTTCCCCATTCCGTCAGACCCTGCTGAGCAAGCTTGGCCTGCCTTTTATTGCCGTTGCGCCCGATTGCGACGAGACGCCGCAACCGAACGAAACCGCACCGCAGTTAGTGCAACGCTTAGCACTGGCAAAAGCCCAGGCGCTAGCCGCTCAGTTTCCACAAAGCTGGATTATTGGTTCCGATCAGGTCTGCGTGCTTGATGGCAACATCACCGGAAAACCGCATACGGTGGAGAATGCCTGCCGGCAACTGGCTGCGGCCAGTGGCAAAGTGATTACGTTTTATACCGGGCTCGCCTTGATTCAGCCACAAACGGCACAACAGCAGGTGGTTTGTGAACCGTTCAACGTACATTTCCGTCATTTAAGTCAGGCAGAAATTCGTCACTATGTGGAAAAAGAGCAGCCGTTGAATTGTGCGGGCAGCTTTAAAAGCGAAGGTATGGGGATTTGCTTGTTTGAGCGGCTGGAGGGGCGCGATCCCAATACGCTGATTGGATTACCGCTGATAGCGTTAAATAAGATGCTGATCAAAGTGGGCATCAACGCGCTGGGTTGATGCCCGGAAAATCAGGCTTTTTTCTGACGCAACTGCGCCAGGCACTGTTTCAGCGCATTATCCAGCGGCGCTTCCATTCGCAGGACTTCCCCGGTATTCGGATGGGTAAAGGTCAGCGCTGCAGCATGCAGGAACAACCGCGCCAGGCCCGTTGAAGCGAGCTGACGATCAAAGTCCCGATCGCCATAGCGATCGTCAAAAGCGATAGGATGGCCACCATGCAGCGTGTGCACACGGATCTGGTGCGTGCGCCCGGTCACCGGACTGGCTTTTACCAGAGTGGCGAAACCAAAACGCTCTTCCACTTTGAAACGGGTCTCGGAGGGCTTGCCTTCCGCACTGACACGCACCACGCGCTCACCGCTTTGCAAAATATTTTTCAGCAACGGTGCCTGCACCGCTTTCAAATGTGAAGGCCAGTCACCGCGCACCAGCGCCAGATAATCTTTCTGCATGCCCTTTTCACGTAACTGCTCATGCAGCGAACGCAGCGCAGAACGTTTTTTTGCCACCAGCAAAATACCGGAAGTGTCGCGGTCAAGACGATGTACCAGTTCGAGGAAACGGGCTTCAGGACGCAGCGCGCGCAGACCTTCAATCACACCAAAGCTAAGACCGCTACCCCCGTGTACGGCGGTACCTGATGGCTTGTTCAGCACCAGTAGATGATCGTCCTCATACAGGATGGCATTCGCCAGCGCGGCAACCTTATCGAGTTTCGGTGATACCGCCTGCTCTTCACGCTCGGCCACACGCACTGGCGGAATGCGCACTTCATCCCCCACCTGCAGCTTATACTCGGGTTTCACGCGTCCTTTATTCACACGCACCTCGCCTTTGCGCAAGATGCGATAAATCATACTTTTCGGCACGCCCTTGAGCTGAGTGCGCAAAAAGTTATCAATACGTTGTTCGGCATTTTCAGCCGTAATGGCGACATAAAGTACGCCGGGATTCTCTGTTTTCATGGCGGCGATTCTAAATAGTGTCCCTGGATAGCGCCACCCCTTTTTCTGTGCTTAACTCTCTCTTTGTCGCGCGGACAAAAGGTCATAATGATGACTTTTTCACCGATGCGATGTTAAGCCCTGCAAATGAACAGGTTAAGGATGCACAAACTTCACAGCTCGGCAAAAGTCGCCTTGCTATATGTGAGTGAGCAATGGAATAATGCAGGGGTTTCTGCCCTGGAAAAATTCAGGGAGGAAAAAAGAGCGAAATAAGTCATTTTGCCGGATTGAACGGACACGCAGCAATGGCGTAAGACGTAATGTTAAATCAGGCACTTAGCGGGCTGCGGGTTGCAGCCTGGACGACAGACTGGGATGTGTGGATTTCTGAATTTTCTATAGCTATTCCACCTTCAGGCGCTGTTTTTCCTTATGAAAAACAGGCCACCGACAAGATTTGCGCCCCTTTAGCCGACGACAGCCGTGAGGTTGACGTCAGTGCATTAAGACACGGGGCCATCGGTTGATTCTCGTCCAGGGTAACGATGCCCGCAGCTACATCACTCATGTGAGAATAACGAGTAAGTCACGATGAAAAGAATGTTAATTAACGCATCTCAGCAGGAAGAGTTGCGCGTTGCCCTTGTTGACGGCCAACGTCTGTACGATCTGGATATCGAAAGCCCCGGACACGAGCAGAAAAAAGCCAATATCTACAAAGGTAAAATCACCCGTGTTGAACCCAGCCTCGAAGCGGCATTTGTCGATTACGGTGCTGAACGCCACGGATTCCTCCCTCTGAAAGAAATTTCCCGCGAATACTTCCCTGCTAATTACAACGCACATGGCCGTCCTAACATCAAAGAGGTGTTGCGTGAAGGTCAGGAAGTTATCGTGCAAATCGATAAAGAGGAGCGTGGAAATAAAGGTGCAGCCTTAACCACCTTCATTTCTCTGGCCGGTAGCTATTTAGTCCTGATGCCGAATAACCCGCGTGCCGGGGGTATTTCCCGCCGTATTGAAGGTGACGATCGCACCGAACTGAAGGAAGCGCTGTCCGCACTGGAACTGCCAGACGGTATGGGTTTGATCGTGCGTACCGCAGGCGTTGGCAAATCTGCCGAATCGCTGCAGTGGGACCTGAGTTTCCGACTAAAGCACTGGGAAGCGATCAAAAAAGCCGCTGATAGCCGCCCTGCCCCGTTCCTGATCCACCAGGAAAGCAACGTCATTGTACGTGCCTTCCGCGACTATCTGCGTCAGGATATTGGTGAGATTCTCATTGATAACCCGAAAGTGCTGGAGCTGGCCCGTCAGCATATTGCTGCGCTCGGTCGCCCGGACTTCAGCAGCAAAATCAAATTGTACACCGGTGAAATTCCGCTGTTCAGCCACTACCAAATTGAGTCGCAGATTGAATCGGCATTCCAGCGCGAAGTGCGCTTGCCTTCCGGTGGCTCAATTGTTATCGATAGCACCGAAGCGCTAACCGCCATCGATATCAACTCCGCCCGTGCCACACGCGGTGGCGACATCGAAGAGACGGCATTCAATACTAACCTCGAAGCGGCTGATGAAATCGCTCGTCAGTTGCGCCTGCGCGACCTCGGCGGCCTGATTGTCATCGACTTCATCGACATGACACCGGTTCGACACCAGCGCGCGGTTGAAAACCGTCTGCGCGAAGCGGTTCGTCAGGATCGTGCACGCATTCAAATCAGTCACATTTCGCGTTTCGGTCTGCTGGAAATGTCGCGTCAGCGTCTTAGCCCATCATTGGGTGAATCCAGCCATCACGTCTGCCCACGCTGTAGCGGCACCGGCACCATCCGTGATAACGAATCGCTCTCGCTGTCTATCTTGCGTCTGATTGAAGAAGAAGCGCTGAAAGACAACACCAAAGAAGTGCATGCGATTGTACCGGTGCCCGTCGCCTCTTACCTGCTGAACGAAAAACGTGATGCAGTCAGTGCTATCGAGAAACGCCAGGGTGGCGTGCGTGCCATCATCGTGCCAAACGATCAGATGGAAACCCCACATTACTCTGTGCTGCGCGTGCGTAAAGGCGAAGAGACGCAGACACTGTCTTACCACCTGCCGAAACTGCATGAAGCCGAAATGGCGCTGCCTTCGGAAGAAGAGCATGCCGAACGTCGTCGTCCTGAGCAGCCAGCCCTGGCCGCCTTTGTGATGCCTGATGCGCCGCCTGCGCCGGTTGAAGTGGAAAAAGAGAGCCGTAGTGCGGTTAAAGCGGATGCAAAACCGGCAGCTGCCGCCGCGGCACCTGCCGTTGCCAGCACGGGCTTTGTCGCTCGTCTGTTAGGCGGTTTGAAAAAACTGTTTGCTGGCGATGCGCCTGCTGCTGCACCTGTTGAAGCTAAGCCAGAAGAGAAAGCCGCTGAAAGTGAGAATAATCAGCAGCGTGGCGACCGCCGTAACAACCGTCGTAGCAATAATCGTCGCGATCGCACTCCGCGCAACGGTGAAAATGCTCAGGGTCGCGAAGGCCGTGAACCGCGTGAAGCGCGTGAGCCGCGCGAATCGCGTGAACCACGTGAAGCCCGCGAGCCGCGTGACAATCAGGACAATCGCCGTAACAAGCGTCAGAACGAGCCTCGTGGTGAACGTCCAGCGCTGACCGATGAGCAGCTGCAGCAGCGTGATGAGCAGCAGCAACAGCGTCGTGAGCAGCGAGCTGAACGTCAGCGTCGTCGTCAGGATGAGAAACGTAATCAGCAGCAGGATCAAAAAGCCGCTGAAACCGTTGCTCAGACCGAAATCACTGATGAAAACGTTGCGCAGGAAGAAGAACGTGTGCAGGTCATGCCACGCCGTAAACAGCGTCAACTGACCCAGCGCGTGCGCGTGGGTGATACTGGCGAAGTGGCGGCAGCCATCCCAGCACCAGCAGCCACGGAAGCGGTTGTGGAAAGTGCACAGCGCACTGCATTCAATGAGCAATCTGAAGTCGCTCAGGATGAACAGGATGATAACGAGAACCGTGATAGCGCCAACATGCCGCGTCGCTCACGTCGTTCACCACGTCATCTGCGCGTGAGCGGCCAACGTCGTCGTCGCTACCGCGATGAGCGTTACCCAACCCAATCTGCCATGCCGCTGGAATCGGCTGCCTCTTCTCCAGAGATGGCATCCGGCAAAGTCTGGATTACCTACCCGGTTGCCCAGGCCCACGATCAGTTCTCCTCTCAGGAAGCGCTGAACGAAATGCCTGATTACAGCTATCAACATACCGGTGAAGCGGACGCACTGCCGGTTGCGGCAGCAGCAGAACAGGTTACTCAGCCAGCAGCGCAAGAGGCTGTTCATCAGTCTGAGCCACAGGCACACACTGAAGTGCCGGTGGTGAACACCGATGACCTGACCCCAGTCGCTGCGCCTGTTAACGAAGAGCCTGCCGTGATTTCTGCCGCTGTTGAGCAGATTGCACAACAAACCGCTGCTGAAGCCGTACCGGCCGATGAAGTGACAACGGCACCGTCTGACACGGTCATCGCTAATGAAGTTGAAGATATTCAGGCTGAAGTTGCACCCGCTGCGGAAGTTGCTGCTGCATCGTCTGAAGTGGCACCGGCTGCGACGCCTGCATCGACTGAGACAGTTTCTGCTACTGAAGTGACATCAGCTGAAGAAGTCCCTGCTGCGGAAATTACCGCACCACAGGTCAGCGAAGCCGTGCCTGAGCAAGCGCCTGCTGAAGTTCAGCCTGCTGTTGCAGCGGCTGAGCAAGCACCCGCTGAAGTTGAACCTGCTGTTGCAGCGCAAGTGGAAGAAGTGCTGACTGCACCCGTGGCTGCTGAAGCGCCTGCTGCACCGGTTACTGAACCGCATGCTCCTGTTGCTGCACGTGATACCGCAGTGAGCAACGCTGATACCCGCTGGAAGCACCACGCCACGGCGCCAATGACCAAAGCACCTGCTCCGGCATGGGAGCCAGAAGTCGTTCGTCACAGCGATTGGGTTCGCCCACCGTTTGACTTCGAAGGCCGTGGCTCTGCGGGCGGCCATAGCGCCACGCATCAGGCGACGGCACCGGCAACACGTCCGGAAAGTGTTTAAGTCTTAGTCGCTAATCAGCGTTAACAAAACCCCGACTGGTTCGGGGTTTTTTATTGCCTGTCGATCCTGCTCTGCCGCAATGACTCGTGATGATCTGGCAGAGTACACAAACAGACCGCGGCTCCGCAGGTGCCAGGTGCGATGAACGGTGCGACGAAATGACAGGCAAAAAAAATCCCACGGCCCCAAAAGGCGGTGGGAGAAACTAAGCGCGCCCGGTTTAAGCACGCTCAAATTTTCAAGTCAGATCTTATGAATTCAGCTGGAACAGTGACATCTTCGACATATCAGTGAAGGTCTTGTAAGACGCTTGCAGTGCTGTCTGTTGCATGGTGTAGCTGGAAATGGCGGAAGTGTAATCGACATCTACCAAATCACTCATTTGCGAGGTCATGATAGTATCGCGATCGTCACCCTGCGCATTTAGCGTGTCGAGTTCTGACAACTGTATACCGACTGCAGAACGCACGGTCAAAACGTTGTTCAGTGAATTACTGAGGCCACGGTTGGTTTTATCCATCGCATCCTGGAACGTTTGTTTGGTCGCATCATCCGCATTGTCTTGCGGCACTTTAAGGGCCGCAATGGCGCTGTCGAGCATATTAAAGACATTGGTCTCGCTCGCCGTTCCATCTGGTTCAACTTTCGCATTGCTGGTAATCGACATGAACACAGAAGATCCGGTACTGCTCACATCCATAGTGCGCCCATCATCGACTTTCTGCGTGATAGCCTGATCGCCGCCCACATAGCTCACGCCAGTGCCGGCAGTATCGGTGAATGGTGCCGTATCGGTTTTGTAACCGGCAAAAATATAGCGACCATTACCATCCTGGCTGTTGGCCTGATTGAGCAACTGGGCGCGAATACCTTCCAGTTGGGTGGCGATAGAGGCACGGTCGTCATCGCTAAGTGTGCCGGTAGAGCCATAAACGATCAGGGTTTGTGCATCCTGAATGCTACTGGTCGCGCCTTTAAGCGCATTCTCTTCCATCGACAAGCTTTGATCCGCGAAACTACGCGCGGTCGCGTATTGGGTACTTTTCGCCTGAGACTGCGACAGCACCACGGCACGAGAGGCCGCAATGGGATCATCAGATGGGTTGTTAACACGACGACCGCTGGAAAGCTGTTCGCCCACTTTTAACCAGGAAGATTGCGAGTCAGTAATCCCGCGCACCTGCTGGTCAAAAATCATATTGGTACTAAGACGCATGGTTTTTATCCTCTATGCTTAGCCGCGGATGTCCATCAGCGCGTTGAAAATCGTGCTGGCGGTTTGCAATACCTGCGCATTCGCCATATAAAACTGCTGATATTTGGTCAGGTTGGCGTACTCTTCATCAAGGTTCACCCCTGAGACCGACTGCTGACGGTCGGTAAGCTGATCGACCACGTTTTTCTGCGTGGTACTGGCCGTTTCCAGCGTGCTGGTTTTGTTACCCACCGTGCTGACGATGCTGGCATACGCTTGCGCAATCGTTGCGTTGCCGTTAACCAACTTCGCATCCTGCAAATCCAGCATTTTTTGGGCGTTGGTGTTGTCACTTTCGCCACTGGTCGCACTGGATGCAGCAGCGATTTGCGATTCATCCGTGATAGCTACAGACATACTGCTAATCACGTTCTGGACCGGTTTTACCAGGAAACTATCTTTATTATCAGGCGTACCGGTAACGGTTAATTTCAGGCCATCAAAGCTCAGTGTGCCATCTGTCGCATCAGGCGTAACGCTAAATTTCACGTTGTCAGACAAGCGAGTCACAGACCAGGTACTGCTGGCGCTGTCATAGCTCATGGAGTAGTTTGAGGCTTTAAGCGCACTGGTATCAGACCATTCTGCGGTCACCGTTGCAGTGGACGTATTCTTGCTGTTACTCACTACGTTCGGTGAGCCGATGTTGAAGAATTTCGTGCCCAGATCGCCGTTACTGTCATATCCTGCAGTTTGCACGGCGTTAAAGCTGGTGGTGAAGGCTGCCGCTAATTGGCCAAGCTGATTCTGTGCGGTATCTAAATCCTGCGTGCGGAACGCCAGCAAACCACCCAGTGAACCGGTCGTCAGGGTTTTTTCAGGAATTTCGACATTACCTGCTTGCTTGTCGACATAACCAACAGTGATACGCGAGTTATCGGCGCTGGAAGGCATCGCGACCAAATTAGTCGAATTTTTGCCGTTAACCAGAGTGACACTCCCCATCGAGACGATATAGCTACCATCTTGCTGAGAGACGTTTACCCCAACGATGTTATTAAGGTTGTTCACCAACTGATCGCGTTGATCCAGCAGATCATTCGGTGCAGCACCGTTGCCGGTGGTCAGTTTTGCAATCTGGGTGTTGAGATCGGCAATCTGGCTGGTGTAGGTATTAATCTGGTCAACGTTAGAGGCAATGTCCGTATTCACGCTGGTTTGCATGTTATTCAAGTACTGCGCCGTGGTCTGGAACTGATTGACCAACCCCTGCGCATAGCTCAGCATTGATTGACGTGCAGACGGATCGTTTGCATTACTTACCACGTTTTGCACATTGGTAAAGAAGCTTTGAATCGACGTTGAAAGGCTGGTGGTCGATGTCGACAGCAGGTCATCAATGTTTGAAATCTGACTGTATTGGGTATTCACCGCGCTGTAATTGGCATTGGATCCGCGCAACTGAGCAGTAACAAACTCATCATATTCACGCTGCACGCCAGACAGCGTCACGCCATTGCCATAGTAGCTGTTGCCTTGTAGGGTGCTATTGGCCTGCGACAGAATGGTGGTCTGACGTGAGTAACCCGCTACCGTGTAGTTGCTGATGTTGTTACTGGTGGTGCTTAATGCGGCCTGTGCGGCGCTCAGCCCACTCATCGCTGAGTTAATTATGCTGGACATCTCGGTTCCTTTATTTCCCGTTAACCGGGCTGGCAGTCATCAGTGCGATTGGGCGGGCTAAAACGCCCGCAGCTTATGATGGTTATCGGCGTGCTTAAGTGAAACTTGAGGTAAAAAATCAGAACAAATCGGTGATATCCTGGCTGTACGCCTTCACGACTTTCTCGCCCATGTTTTTGAATTGCTGGATCATTCCCACCAATTTCTGCGCATATTTCGGATCGGTGGCGTAGCCCGCTGCCTGCAGGGCTCGTGCGCCCTGCTCCGGCGTTGCGGCATTGGCAACGGCGGCATAGCGCGGGTTATTGGACAGCAGTTTGACGTAGTCGCTGAGGGCTTCCATATAGGAACCATATACACGGAAGGTGGCACGCACTTTCTTCGCCACGCCACCTTCATATTCGGTGGTCATGATGTCGGTGGTTGCGCCCTTCCAGTCACCACCGGCCTTAATGCCAAACACGTTGTAGCTCGGCTTGCCGTCGCGCGTCAGAATCTGGCGTTGTCCCCAACCCGATTCCAGCGCCGCCTGGGCAAGGATCAAGTGATGTGGAATACCACTCTGCTGACTCGCAGCCTGCGCGGGTTGGGATAACTGGGCAATAAAGTCGTTGCTATCCGCTGGGAAACTGGACGGCGAGACCGGCAGACGCGGCACCGCTTTGCGTACCATCTGCTCCAGTTGGTTGGAAGGCAGATTGCTATAAATGAAGCTGTTATCCAGCTTCATCGGTACCGTGCCAGCGGTTTCATCAGGCTCTTGCGCGGGCTGCATCTGTTTGACGATCAAATCCGCCATACCCAGTCCGCGTTTACCGATTTCCTGCGCAATCTGCTGATCGTACATTGAGGTGTACATCTTCGTTGAGTCGCTGCTGAAGATGCCATCCTGCGGCAACGCTTCACGCATGCTCTTCAACATCATCTGTACGAACATTCCCTCAACCTGTTTTGCCACCTGCAGCGCCTTCCCTTTCGGGTCGGCGGCTGCTTCGCGTTTCAGGTTGTTCAGTGAGCGGCTGTCATAGGCCGCACTCATCAGCGATTGCGTATCGGTCATCAGATGATTTCCAGTTTGGCGCGCAGACAGCCTGCACTTTGCATCGACTGCAGAATCGACATCAGCTCAATCGGCGTTGCGCCCAGGGCGTTCAGGGCACGGACCACGTTATTGAGGTTGGCGCTGGCGTTAACATGCTGCAAGGCTCCGCCGCTCTGGCGCAAGTCGATCTGCGTCTGCGTAGTCGCCACGGTTTGTCCACCGGCGAACGGCGTGTTCGGCTGGCTGACGTTCTGCTGCTGATTCACTGTCACCGACAAGTTGCCTTGCGCCACAGCACAGGTATTGAGCGTTACCTCGCGGTTCATGACCACCGAACCGGTACGCGAGTTGATGATGACTTTGGCATCTTCAACCGGCACGGAAACGTCTATATTCTGGATTTCTGACAGCAGGCGCACCTGTGAACTGTTGTTGGGTGAAACGCGGATCTGCACGGTACGCGCATCGAGCGGTTGCGCTGAACCCACGCCACGGCTATTAATCGCATCGGCAATACGCTGCGCCATGGTGAAATCTTCAGTATTCAGTTGGAGATTGATGGTGTTTTGGCTGCCAAAATTACTTTGCAGCTCGCGCTCTACCGTTGCACCATTAGTAATGCGGCCACCGTTTAGCTGGTTAACCTGCACACTGCTGCCACCTGCAGATGCACCTGCACCGCCTACCAGAATATTTCCCTGCGCCAGCGCGTACACCTGGTTATCAACCCCTTTCATCGGCGTCATTAACAGCGTGCCACCGCGCAGGCTTTTGGCGTTACCCAGCGAAGAGACCACTACGTCAATATTCTGCCCCTGCCGTGCAAACGACGGCAGCTTTGCCGTGACCATAACCGCCGCCACGTTTTTCAGCTGCATATTGGTGCCGGTGGGCACGGTGATACCGAGCTGCGACAGCATGTTGCTTACCGTCTGGGTGGTAAACGGGGTTTGCGTTGTCTGGTCACCTGTCCCATCAAGCCCCACCACCAGGCCGTAACCGATCAGCTGGTTTTCGCGCACGCCCTGTACGGATGTCAGATCGCGAATGCGGTCAGCCTGGGCCATCAGACTGACACCGAGCAGCAGGCTCAGGCTCAGACGCAGCAGAGTGTTCATTTTCATCATTACCTCGATTACATCGGCGACACGTTCAGGAAGAAACGCTGGAACCAGCCCATGGTTTGCGCCTCATTGATATACCCGTTTCCGACATACTCAATACGTGCATCGGCCACCTGCGTTGACAACACGGCGTTGCTGGCGCTGATGGTGCGTGGGTTAACCACACCGGAGAAGCGAATAAATTCGGTTCCCTGGTTAATTTCGATCTGTTTCTCACCGACCACGCGCAGGTTGCCATTCGACAACACCTGATTCACGGTGACGGTGATGGTGCCGGTAAAGGTGTTATTGGCCGTTGCGCCACCTTTGCCAGCGAAGTCATTTTTGCCATTGGCATCCAGTCCGGCTTTCTCACCGGCGGCGCCGACCAGACCGCTCAGGCCGGTTGGCACAGTGCTCACGCCAAAGCTGTTGCTGCCATCGCGGCTCGCATTGGCTGAAGAACTTTTGCTGGCGCTGACATTTTCTTGCAGCGTAATCGTCAGAGTATCGCCAATGTTACGTGGACGGCGGTCTTCGAACAGCGGCTGATAGCCATAGTTCAGTGGCGCAACGCCCTGGAAAATGGAACCGTTTACCACTGGCGGTGCGGAAGGCGTGGGTTCTGCCGTTGTTGCACCCTGCACCAGAGGCGTACGCGGGACTAACGCACAACCGTTTAATGTCAGTAGCAGCGTGGCTACTAACCAATGCCCAGGCTTGAGAATCACTTGCTTCGCCACGGAGTTCTGACCTTATTCATGTTCTTAATCGGGCCAGCCAGGCTGGCCCAACGGCCCCAGATTAAACCTGGGTTAATTTCTGCAGCATCTGATCAGAGGTGGTGATCGCTTTGCTGTTGATTTCATAAGCACGCTGCGTCTGAATCATGGTGACCAACTCTTCCGCCACGTTGACGTTAGAGGTTTCAACATAACCCTGATACAGCAAACCAGCGCCGTTCTGCCCTGGCGTACTCTGCGTCGCCGCACCGGATGCCTGCGTTTCCTGATAGAGGTTTTCACCCAGGCTATCGAGGCCCGCATCGTTCATAAAGGTGCTCAGCGTCAACTGTCCCACCTGCGCTGGGTTGGTCTGTCCCTGCTGCGTCACGCTCACCACACCGTCACGCGAGATGGTGATGCTGGTGGCGTTCGCCGGAATAGTGATCCCAGGCTGAACCGGATAGCCGGCGTTGGTCACCAGCTGACCGTTCTGATCTACCTGGAATGAACCGTCACGCGTATATGAAGAGGTACCGTCTGGCATCTGCACTTCGAAATAACCCTGACCGTTGATCGCCACGTCTTTTGAGTTGCTGGTCTGCGACAGGTTGCCCTGGGTATGCAGACGCTCGGTGGTCACTGGGCGCACACCGGTACCAATCTGCAAGCCTGAAGGCAATGTGGTCTGTTCCGATGACTGCGTGCCCGGCTGACGCAGCGTCTGATACATCAGATCTTCGAACACGGCACGCGAACGTTTAAACCCGTTGGTTGAAACGTTCGCAAGGTTGTTCGAAATGACGTCCATATTGGTTTGCTGGGCGTCAAGGCCGGTTTTAGCGATCCATAAAGAACGAATCATGTTGTTTTCCTTACGCCTTAGCTGCTCATGTTGAGCAGTTGATTGGCTTTTTGTTCGTTTTCATCGACGTTAGTGATGACTTTCATCTGCATCTCGAAACGTCGGGCGTTGGCGATCATGTCGACCATGGTTTCCACTGGCTTAACGTTGCTGCCTTCCAACACACCTGGCATGACCGCGACCGTTGCATCAGGAGCTAAAGCCGCACCGCGTGTCGCCTGCGTCGCCTGGGTTGGACGGAACATGCCGTCGTCACCACGCTGTAACTCTTTGCCCGTGGCCTTCACCAGCTTCAGCTTGCCAATCTGCACCGTGGCGTTCGGTGCATCACCCGCATTACGCGAAGTGATGGTACCGTCAGCCGCGATGGTCAGTTCGGAGCCTTGTGGAATGGCGATTGGACCGCCATCGCCCATCACGGGATTGCCCTGAATGGTCAAAATACCGGTCGAGCTGATCTGCATATTGCCGTTGCGGGTATAGGCTTCAGAACCGTCAGCGGTACGCACCGCCAGCCAGCCATCTTGCTGTACGGCCACATCGAGCGGGCGTCCGGTGTTGTCCATCGCCCCTGGCGTCATATCGGCACCCGGCGTTGAGGCAGCCACTAAGGTGCGCGTCGGCAGCGACCAGCCGTTGACCGGCACCGCGCGCAACGCGTTGAGCTGGGCGCGGAAGCCCGGCGTTGAGGCGTTGGCGAGGTTGCTGGCGGTCACCGATTGTTGTTCCATCGTCTGACTGGCGGCGCCCATCGCGGTATATATTGCGTGATCCATAATGCAATCCCGTTAGCGAATTAACGTAAGTTGATCAGGGTGTTGAGGATCTGATCCTGCGTTTTAATCGTCTGGCTGTTCGCCTGATAGTTACGTTGTGCAACGATCATGTTGACCAGCTCTTTACTCAGATCGACGTTGGAGGCTTCCAGTGCACCTGAGGTCAGTGAACCGTAAGTCCCGGTGTTGGCCAGACCGATGGCTGCCTGACCTGAAGAGTTAGTCGCTGACCAGACGTTATCGCCTTCTGACTGCAGGCCTTCCGGGTTAGAGAAGCTAGCCAAAACGATTTGACCCAGCAGCTGAGTTTTCTGGTTCGAATAGGTACCGGTGATGGTACCGTCATCGTTGATGGCGTAGCTGGTCAGGTC
>NZ_CAJCKS010000057.1:0-29997 GCF_903970985.1 Pantoea sp. ME81
TCACAACGCCACGAGCTCGCACACACATGACGCCCGGGTCGTGCACTCTTTCCCGACACGCCTCGCCTGCAGGCATCCGCGACTGGCTGCGTAGCCCTCAGCACCCCAGTTGTTAGCATGGGCGTAAAAATCACGCCGCTTAAGACTGAGTATCAATGAGCCGCCATTTGGCGGCTCATTCACTTCACAACTGCGGGCCAGCCTGAACCAGCGCTGTGCCGGCATCGTTATCGGTATACTTCTCAAAGTTGGTGACAAAACGCTGCGCCAGACCCTGCGCGGCCTCATGCCACGCGGCTTCATCCGGCCAGCTGCGACGTGGATCCAGAATCGCATCATCGACTTTTTCCAGGGTCGCAGGCATCTGCAGGTTAAATACCGGTAGTGTTTCCATCGCTACGTCGTCCAGCTCACCCGCCAGAATCGCATTGATGATGGCGCGGGTATCTTTCAGTGAAATACGTTTACCGCTGCCATTCCAACCGGTATTCACCAGATACGCTTTTGCACCCGCTGCTTCCATACGCTTCACCAGTACATCCGAATATTGGGTTGGATGCAACGTCAGGAAGGCCGCGCCAAAACAGGCTGAGAAAGTTGGCGTTGGCTGGGTGACACCACGCTCGGTGCCGGCCAGTTTGGCGGTAAAACCCGACAGGAAGTGATACTGGGTTTGTTCCGGTGTCAGGCGTGAAACCGGCGGTAGCACACCAAAGGCATCAGCGGTCAGGAAAATAACGCGTTGCGCATGGCCCGCTTTGGAGACCGGCTGCACGATGTTTTCAATGTGCTCAATCGGATAGGAAACTCGCGTGTTCTCCGTTTTGCTGGCATCGGCATAATCAACGCTACCATCCGCCCGCACCACCACGTTCTCCAGCAGCGCATCGCGGCGGATGGCGCGATAGATTTCCGGCTCGGCTTTCTCCGACAGATTGATGGTTTTGGCGTAGCAGCCACCTTCGAAGTTAAACACGCCATCATCATCCCAACCGTGTTCGTCATCGCCAATCAGCTGACGATCGGGATCGGTGGACAGCGTGGTTTTGCCAGTGCCAGAAAGGCCGAAGAACACCGCGACGTCACCCGCTTTACCCACGTTCGCCGAGCAGTGCATTGACGCGATGCCTTTCAGCGGCAGCAGGTAGTTCATGATGGCGAACAGGCCTTTCTTCATCTCGCCGCCGTACCAGGTGCCGCCAATCAGCTGCATGCGTTCGGTGAGGTTAAAGGCGACAAAGTTCTCAGAGTATAATCCCTGAGCCTGCCAGTCCGGGTTGGTGCATTGCGCGGCGTTCATCACCACGAAATCCGGCTTAAAGGAGGCCAGCTCGGCTTCATCAGGGCGGATAAACATATTTTTGACGAAATGCGCCTGCCAGGCGACTTCCATCACAAAACGCACACTCAGGCGGGTGTCGGGATTCGCACCGCAGAAAGCGTCGATGACAAACAGACGTTTGCGAGAGAGTTGTGCGGTGCAGCGATCTTTCAGCGCCTGCCAGGTTTCCTGCGACAGCGGCTGGTTGTCATTTTTACCGTTGCCGACATCATTCCACCACAAAGTGTCACGCGTGGTGTCATCGCGCACGATGTACTTATCTTTTGGCGAACGTCCGGTAAAGATGCCGGTATCCACGGCAATGGCGCCGCTTTGCGTCTGGGTGCCGCGCGCATAACCTTCCAATTCCGGGCGAGTTTCTTCCTGAAACAGCGTATCAAAGTCAGGGTTGTACACCACTTCTGTGGTGCCGCTAATGCCCAAAGCGGCAAGGTCTTGCGATGTCAGGCCGTGAACGCGCATGTGGCTGCTCCTTAAATCGATGCTTCATAGCATTTTTATGAGGGGGTCTGCGTCCTGTCGTGCATAGCTGGACGGGGCAGATCGCGCGCAGTGTACACGTCTGAGCAGGGTGTAAAAGTGATGAGAGTTAAAAATGCGAGCTGGAACGTGACAAGCAGTGAATTCTGCCAGTTAAGAAACTAAAGTCAGTGTAATTTAGTTAAATTAGGCGGAAGTTGATGGGTTAATTCCTGACAGAAGTGCGGGCGGCGCTGCCGCCCGTAGGGGGATTAGTGCAATTGATCGCTGTTATTTGTAGGTGCGTTGCGAATCGCGGCGATGTCTACGGCATCGTAAACATAATGCGAACCGCAATAGTCGCAGTGCATATCGATCTTGCCATCCTCTTTGAGGATTTCATCCACTTCTTCAACCGGCAGCGTATTCAGTACTTCGCCACAGCGTTCGCGTGAACAGGTGCATTTGAAACTGACTGGGGTCGGATCAAACACCGTGGCCTCTTCCTGATGATACAGGCGCCACAGCACATCCGTCGCGGGCAGCTCAATCAGCTCTTCGCTCTTCACGGTTTCGGTCAGGGTCGCCAGATGATTGAAATCATCCTGGCTCGGCTCTTGCGCAGGCAGCACCTGCAGCAGAATACCGGCGGCGCCTTTGTCGCTGGTGCGAATAAACAAGCGAGTTGGCAACTGCTCAGAACGCATGAAGTAATCTTCCAGGCAGCCAGCCAGCGTATCGGCTTCCAGACCGACGACACCCTGATAACGCTCACCTTTTTCTGGTGAAATGGTGATGACCAGATAACCGTTGCCCACCATCTCTTTTAGGCTGCTACCCGGTGTAATATCGGCATCTTCCTTCACGCGTGCAACACCACGTAATTCCTGCTTGTTGTTGCCATTGATCACCGCCAATGTCAGTGGACCATCGCCCTGTAACTGAACGGTGATGTCGCCATCGAATTTCAGCGTTGCGGTCAACAAGCTGGTCGCGACCAGCAATTCACCCAGCAGGTTTTTCACCGGTTCGGCGTAGTCGTGGTTTTTGACAATCTCACGCCAGGTTTCGGATACGTTGACCAGCTCGCCGCGAACGGCGACATTTTCGAACAGGTAACGGTGCAGTTGATCTTGAACAGACATAGTGTTTCTCTCGTTGGGGCGACGGTTATTCATCGCCCGACAATTTAAATTTCATCAGATCGCGGCGCTCTTTTTTATCCGGGCGGCGATCGGGGTGCGGCATGGTCAGGGCATTCATTTTGCGCGCCAGTGCCGTTTTTTCACGCTTCTCAATGCTGGCGGCGGTCTCCGCATACATCCCTTGCGCTTCAGTGGCTGGGCGGCGTTGATCGCCAATGGCGGTGATCACCACCGTTCGTTCATCGTTGCCCTGGCGCAGCGTTAGCTCAGCCTGTAGTTCCACAATTTTACTCGGTTTGCTGCGCTGGCCGTTGTAATGCACTTTACCGCCATCGATCATTTCGCGAGCCAGCGCGCGCGTTTTATAAAAACGTGCAGCCCACAGCCATTTATCGAGGCGGACACCTTCGCTGGTTTTTTCTTTCATTGCGGCTCCTGCTTTAACGCAGCGTTTCACACAACTGGCGATAGTCTCGCACTGCAGCATGACGCTGGAAAGATTGATCGGGCCGACCGGAATCCGGATTGCTGACGCCTAAACACCAGCGAATGCCCCAGCGTGCCGCCGCATCGAGGATCGCTTCGCTGTCATCAATAAACAGCGTGCGCTCGCTATCGAATGCAGTTTGCTGCTGAACGGCCTGCCAGAGACGTGGATCCTCTTTCGGATACCCAAAGGTATGGGTAGAAAGTAATAAATCAAGGTGGGGAGCCAAACCGGTTTGCTCCAGCTTTACCTCGAGGTTGTACGGATGCGCATTGGTCAGCAAAATGGTGCGTTTACCCGCAGCACGTAGTGCCTGGAGTAGCGGCAACGTATCCTCGCGCATGGCGGCACGGTGACGTTTTTCCCATGTCATGGCGCGGATATCTAATGCCAGTTCTTGCGACCAGTAATCAAGACAATACCAGTTTAGCGTATGCACCACGGCTTGATATTTTTGCTGAATCAGCTGATGTGCCTCGGCCAGCGTGATATCACGCTCGCGGCTCAGGGTTTCCGGAACGTGTTCCAACCAGAAATGGCGGTCAAAGGCGAGATCGAGCAGCGTGCCATCCATATCCAGCAGCACGGTATCAATCCCGGACCAGTTTAGCGTCATCGTCATACTCTCTCGCCCTAAAAATAGGGCGACAGGGTAGCACAGAAGGGAAGGGCTCAGAACAGTGAGCGCACGCTCTGCATAGTGCTCAGATTGTGATTGAAGCACTTGTCGTAATACTGCTGAATTTCCACCATGCGCAGGCGATTACGATGCACACGTCGCAGGGCCAGTAGCCCATTGGTGACGCCGCAGAGGATCAGCACCAGCATCAATAATGCAGTACCGAGGTATCGCCATTGCGCCATCGCATCCGGTTCATTGTGCAACGCAATGTGGCGTGTGCCGTTAGCGTCAGTGGTGATGCTGGTAATGATGCCGTTGGCAGCAAACGGCGTGTGCAACAGCATGCCGGACATGCGTTGTAATTCGCGCCATTGCGATGGTGCATCAAGATCAAACAGCGACACGGAAGGCTGTGGCTGATTCACCATCTGACGACCCTCATCACTCACTATCAGGAAGCCGCCCGGTGGTGGGCTATTCAGATTTTCTGCTGCACGACGGGTTTCACGCGAGAAGAAGGTCGAGGTCGCGGTATTCACCAGGTTCTCCAGCGCTTCCGCACTGACCGGGCGTAACAGCACGTTCATGCCGTTAAGCTTGCCGGAATCTGCGCGGTGGATCAGTGAATCCCAATCCTTAGCATTGCCCAGATTCACCAGGGCATTTTTCAGCCGGACGCAATCCTGCTGCTGGCTGCACAGATCCTGTGTTTTCAGCACTAAATCAGAGAAATCATCCAGCAGAATCATGCCCGATTTCTGAATCGCGGAGGCGAGCTGTGGATTGAGTTTCGGATCGGTGTTGGTTTCCGGATGCAGCTGACGTGTGGTGGTATCAAGCAGAGCGGCAGCTTTATCGATGATATCCGACTGCGGCTGCGGCAGAGGTGCTGCGTTATTCCAGTAAATGGCTGAGCAATCGAACGGCATATACGCATAGCTGCGATTGCTTTGATAGTTGCCCGGTACGGAACACATGCCGGTTCCGCTCACCTTCAGGTTGTCACCGATGTGCAGCGGCAGGGCGTTGAGTTTATCCACGCTAATCACTTCAATGCTTTCGGTGCCTTTTACCCATGCGAGGCTGAGCTTGATTGGCATACTGAGCGGAATCCAGGTAAACAGCATCACCAGCACCACCAGCGAACCACATGCCAGCACCAGATTTTTGCGCCAGCGCTGAACCGGGAAGTTGCGAACCTCATCGTGCAGGGAGAGGAAACGCCCCTGGCGCACCACTTGCCGATTCAGATAGATGTCGACATCCGTCACCTGGCCCAAATCGTGCGCCACATAGGGTTGCCAGTGGGCGGGATAAATTAAATCGATAATGCCCAGCGAGATATTGCTCTGCTCCTGATTAGATTCACCAAATAGGCCCCAACGTTTCGGTGCTCCGCGCAAGCAGTGCACATCGCGCAGCCCTTTTTCACCCGGGAAGCGGTAAAGGAACCACAAGCTAACCGCAATCATTACGCAGGCTGACAGGGCAATCCACAGCATCAGGCTTCCGGGCAGCACCAGGCTGAGGAAGAACAGCAGGAAGGCAAAGCAGATAACAATGGCCTCGCGCGTGCCATCCGGCCGCGATAGACGGTACTCTTCCGGCGATTCTTTACGCACTTGCAGCAACTCGACATTTTCGCTCTCCTCTTTACGAATAGAGGCGTTGGTCGACATTGAGCGCACCAGCGGCGGCAAGGCGGGTTGTTCTACGGCATAGTTTACTAACGAGTGACCGTTGAGTGAGATCACCAGCGGCAGCGTTTGAGTGCGGATCAGCTCAACATAATTTTCTTCCGCAATGTACTGCTCCCACAGCGGTGGCAGATGTACTTCCACTTCATCGAGGTAGTAGCGCCATTGATGCGCATCATCCGTTGAGAGGCCATAGCGAGTGATGGAACGTGTGACGGGATAAACATTGTTGCTCTGCGCCGTGAGCGTCAGGGATTCGGTCTCACGCGACTTCTTTGAGGAGCGGGCAGCACTCTGTTTTTGCTGTTTCGCCAGGGACGCAATGTACGCTTCAACGGCGTGACGTTCTTCATCAGTGAGTTTGCGGCAAGGGGGACTTATAAACGGCAGCGGTTTCGCCAACGGCGGACGATGCCGCATAGCGTACCAATAACCTATTCCTGCTATCAGAGAGCAGGCCAGCATGACAGCCAGAATGATGATAAAAGTGCTCATGCTTTGCTCAATCCAGCCAAAAAACTGCCTTCACGTTTACGATGTGCTCCCGATGGAACCATTATTACCAGTCAATTTTGGCGAGCAGAAGTCATTCTTACAAGAAAAAACTCAGATAAAATAACGCGCAAAATCATTGAATTATAATTTATTAGATTATTCCTTAATGGGATGTTAACCACAGGACACTCAATTAAATATCGGTATTTTCTGAATTTAACAAAACCCCATTGACTTATTGTGAAAATTTAAGTGTATAGATAACAATAAGTTGTTAGCAGGCGTAAGCAAATGTGTGTCACGATGCTTTCCCTGCGCTGCGTGTCGCACATTGCTGCGGGCTTCGGTATGCTGGCGTCATCGCGATTCACAAGGCTGTGCTAAGTTTGAGGCTGATATGAAAACTCCAATGAAAAAACCTGACATCCTCAACGTGGAAGCGGTGGCCCGCTCCCGCTTGTTTACTATTGAAGCGGTTGATCTCGCTTTCAGTAACGGTGCACGCCGTGTCTATGAGCGTATGAAGCCTTCCAACCGGGAAGCGGTGATGATTGTGCCGATTCTGGGTGATGATGTGATCCTGATTCAGGAATATGCCGTGGGGCTGGAAAGCTATGAGTTGGGTTTTCCTAAGGGGTTAATTGACCCAGGCGAAAGCGTGTTTGAAGCCGCAGACCGTGAGTTAAAAGAAGAAGCCGGCTTTGGTGCCCGAAAACTCGAAGCGCTGGGTAAACTCACTATGGCTCCGTCCTACTTCTCCAGCAAAATGAACATTGTGGTGGCAGAAGTGCTTTATGAAGAGAAGCTGGAAGGGGATGAACCTGAACCACTGATTGTACACCGCTGGCCGCTCAATAACCTGCTGGCGTTGCTGGAAGAGCCCGATTTCCGTGAAGCCCGGAATGTCAGTGCGCTGTTCCTGGTGCGTGAGTGGCTGGTGAAGCAGGGTCGATTGACCTACTGAATACGACAAATACGCAATAAAAAAGCCGGCGAATACGCCGGCTTTTTTGATCAGAACAGTTCGTGGCTTTGGCCGTTGTCCATGAGTGTGGTGCCCACATCATGCACTGAATACTCCGTTGGCTGAGTGCCATTGATGAAGTACTCCTGACGGGTATTGCCGCCACCGTTGGCCAGCTTGCCCGTGCCGCGATCGATCGTCACAGTGACAACGCCATCTGGCGGTGTCAGCGGCTGTACAGGCACGCCATCCAGCGCAGATTTCATGTACTCATCCCAGGCAGGCTGAGCACTCTTCGCGCCGCCTTCATAGCCAGAAATCTGGTCAGGAATCGCGCCTGACATGGTCGAGCGGCCCAGCGCGCGTGAATCATCGAAACCAATCCACACTGAGGTCACGACACCAGGGCCGTAACCAGAGAACCACGCATCCTTTGAACTGTTGGTGGTACCGGTTTTTCCGCCGATATCGTTACGCTTCAGGTCACGACCCGCACGCCAGCCTGTCCCCATCCAGCCTGGCTCACCGAACACATTGGAGTTCAGTGCGCTTTTGATCAGGAACGACAGCGGTGTATTAATCACATGCGGTGCGTATTGCTGGTCACCTGCGGGTTGCGGCTGAGCAGGCACTTGCTCCAGCTCCGGCTGCGGCACCGCCTGATTCTGCGATTGATCGGAGGTCGCGACGTTTTCCACGCTCTCTTCGCTCAACGCCAGCGATTTTTTGGTATCACCGTAGATCACCGGCAGATTGCACTGTGGGCAGGCAATCTTCGGTTTCTCTTCGAACACCACGCCGCCTTGTTCATTCTCAATTTTGGTAATGAAGTAAGGATCGACAAGGAAGCCGCCGTTAGCCATCACGGCATAACCGCGCACCACCTGCATTGGGGTAAACGAAGCCGCACCCAGTGCCAGCGATTCGGTATGGATGATGTTCTGTGCTGGGAAGCCGAAGCGCTGCAGATACTCTGCGGCGTAATCCACACCCATCGCACGCATCGCACGTACCATCACCACGTTTTTCGACTCACCCAGGCCCTGACGCAAGCGGATAGGCCCCGCATAGGTCGGCGGTGAGTTTTTGGGGCGCCAGTCGGCTCCGGCACCCGCATCCCAACGTGAAATAGGCACATCGTTCAGAATGGAAGCCAGCGTCAGTCCACGGTCCATCGCGGCGGTATACAAGAACGGTTTGATGTTTGAACCGACCTGACGCAGTGCCTGTGTCGCACGGTTGAACATACTCTGGTTGAAGTCGAAACCACCGACCAGCGCGCGTACCGCACCGTCTTCTGGATTGAGCGAGACGAGGGCCGAGTTGACCAGCGGCACCTGACCTAACCACCAGTCGTTATCGACTTTACGCACCCAAATCTGCTGGCCTGCCTGCAGTACCTGCGTCACGCTGCGGGGCGTCGGGCCTTGTAGCGTGTCGGATTTGTAAGGACGCGCCCAGCGAACGCCCGCCATACTCAGAGAGACGCTGCTGCCGTCTTTCATCATCGCGGTGGCTTCATCGGCCGTGGCAGTGGTCACCACGGCAGCATTCAGTGGACCGTAGGTCGGCAGATCTTTCAGCGCGTTTTGAATGCGGCTCTTATCCCAGCTTGCTTCGCCCACTTTCCACAGCACGTTAGTCGGGCCGCGATAACCATGACGCATGTCATACGCCATCACGTTATTGCGCACCGCTTGCTGTGCGGCCTCCTGCAGATGGCGCGTGACGGTGGTGTAAACCTTGTAGCCATCATCGTAGGCGGCGTCACCGTAGCGTTTCACCATCTCCTGGCGCACCATTTCGCTCAGATAAGGTGCGGAGAAGGCAATTTCGGGACCATGATAGGTTGCGACCAGCGGCGTGTTGCGCGCGGTATCATATTGCTGCTGCGTGATGTAATTCTGGTCAAGCATACGCGCCAGTACCACATTACGACGCGCCAGCGCGCGCGCATGAGAGTAAAGCGGGTTAAAGGTTGACGGTGCTTTCGGCAGACCGGCAATCATCGCCATCTCACTCAGTGAAAGCTGATCAACCGGCTTACCGAAATAGACCTGTGCAGCCGCTCCGACACCATAGGCGCGGTAACCCAGATAAATTTTGTTGAGGTAGAGCTCGAGGATTTCATCCTTGCTCAGCAGTTGTTCAATGCGAATCGCCAGGAACGCTTCCTTGATCTTACGCATCAGCGTGCGTTCAGGGCTAAGGAAGAAGTTACGCGCCAGCTGTTGCGTAATGGTACTGGCACCCTGCGAAGCATGGCCGGACACCAGCGCGACGCTGGCAGCACGGAAAATGCCCACCGGGTCGACACCATGGTGCTCATAGAAACGGCTGTCTTCGGTTGCAATGAACGCTTTGATCAGCTCAGGCGGCATCTGTTGCAAGGTGAGCGGCACGCGGCGCTTCTCACCGTACTGGGCGATCAGTTCGCCATCCGCGCTGTAAACCTGCATTGGGGTTTGCAAACGCACGTCTTTCAGCGTGTTCACATCAGGCAGCTGCGGCTCTATGTATTTGTACAAACCATAAACCGTGCCTGCTCCCAGCAGAATGCAACACACTGTAAGAATCAATAAATACTTTACGAACTTCACCTGAGAATTCCCATCTGTTGTCGTTTGGGCAGTTTATAAACAATCGCGCGGTAGTATAAAGGCAAGCCTGACGCTTTGATATACCCGTCATACTTCGAGCTGTGGCTGCGTCGGCTGCGCGAGCTCACCTTAGACGCTGACTTCGGTAAGCGCCTGAGTAATAGCTCGTTTTCCGCCTTGCCGCCACTCGAATGATTGAGGGTCTCTCTTTTTTTACCTTAAAAGATAAGGAGATCGCGCATATGGCTTTTCAGCGCTGGCAAATTGGATTGGACATCCAAAACGGGCAACTCTGCGCCCTGGGCATTGAACGCCGACGTCATGGCTGGCAGTTACGCCATTGGTGGCAGCAACCGCTGCCGCACGATACGTTACGCAACGGCGTGTTGCAAACTACCCCACTGTTACAGGAGATGTTGACGCGCTGGCAGCGCCATCTGCCGAAACGCTATTCACTGCGAGTTGGCTTGCCTCCGCAACTGGTGTTGCAGCGAACATTGCCGCTACCAGAAACCTCGCTCAGTGAGCCGGCAATGAGCCGTTATGTGGCATCCTCGGCACCACGCTTGTTTCCGGTTGAACCCGCCACGCTGTCGATTGACTACCGCTCGGCACGCAATGCAACGCAGCTGTGCATTACGGCGGCTCGGCGTGAAGTGATTGCGCAGTGGCTGGCGCCGTTAAAGGAGGCTGGCCTGCGACCCGATGTCTTTGAACTGAGCAGCCTGGCGTTGACCCAAATCGCCATGCGCATGCCGCTGCATCGTGACCAACTTTTAATCCATCCGCTTAGCGATCACTGGCTATGGACGTTAGCCGGTGAGCCGGGCACATCAGGCGCGGCCACAGAGCCTCTAACGCTGGCGAAACTGCGTGAAACCTTCCCTCAGGCATCCTCCATCTTTTGCACCTCGGCCTTCAGCTTGACTGAATCCAGCGTGATGCACTGCCGACCGCTTTCATTACTGCACTATCGACAACCGCCACTGCCCGCGCAGGAAGGTGAGTTTGCCATCGCGCTCGGTCTGGCGCTGCGCCCGGAGGATGCATGATGCTGGCCGTCAATTTATTACCCTGGCGCGTCCGGTTGCAGCAGCGCCGCCGCCAGCAAAGCTTTTCCCTGCTGGGATGCGTCCTGCTGACGACTGTAATGATGGTGCTGTCGTTATGGTGGCGCGGAAGCCAGACACAGGGCCAGATGCACAGGACGTTGGCGGATATCAGCCAACAGCATGAAGCGTTGCAACGCCAGTTGACGCGACAGCAACTGCTGCTGCAGCAACGCGATGAGCTATTAGAGGCGCAGCGGATACGGCAGCGTAAAAAGGATGAGCATCAGCGCTGGCAACAGTTCTGGCTGCGCTTGCCAATGTTGATGCAGGACACGCTTTGGCTCAAACGGGTGGAGCGGCGCCAGGGCGTCTTGCTGTTCGAGGGGCAGGCGCAGAGCATGATGGCGATCCAGGATTTTCGTCATCAATTGATGCGGCAGCCGCTGTTTGCCGCGGTTAAACCGGCCAGCGTGCAGCGCCAAACCGCTGGGCACTATCGATTTGTCTTGCGCGCGCGGATGCAGGAGAACATTGGTGAATGATGCATTGCAGCGCTGGCTCGCTTTAGCCCTGATGTGGCGGATTGCCTGTCTGTTAGGCATGTCTCTGCTGCTGATGCTTATGGCGTGGTGGATTTTGCTTCGCCCGCAGCAACAGGTTCATGCTGCCCAATTACGCCAGCAGGCGGTGTTGTCACAACAGGTGATGCAGCGTCAGCAGCTATTGGCTGCACGACCTGCCATCAACGTGCTGGAACAGGAAATCGCACGGTTACAGCAACCCATGAGTGGCATTACTGAGCAAGTTACGCTCGAAGCTTTGATCACCGCGCGCGGCGATCAACTGGAAAGCTGGCTGCCGGATAATCAGCCGCAGCAGTTACAGCTGCGGCTCGGCTGGGCGCAATTTGTTCCGCTGTTTTCAGCGCTGTCATTGACTCGCCTGCCTGTGCCGCAGCGCTTTGAACTCAAAGAAGAGCAGGGAGCGCTGAACACACAGCTGTGGCTGGAGGATGGAGATGCGCCATAGTGCATGGCTGTTAGTGCTGTGGAGTGGCTTTACGCTGGCACGCGATCCCTTTCAGCCGCTGCCCGAGGTGCAATGTCAGATGCAGGTAGCTGAACCTGATGGCTGGCGGTTGCAGGGCATTATCGGTACTCCCACGCGCTATGTTGCCTGGCTACGCTCACCAGAAGGAAAAAATCATCGGCTTGGCCCTTCGGCTCGGTTACCGCGCTCAAGCTGGCAGGTGGCAGCATTAACCGCGAATAGCATGACCTTGCATGTCGCGCAAAGCTGCCCGCCGCAGCAAATCACCTGGTCTATAAAAGGAGGATATTATGAAATGGATGGCCCTGCTGTTGTGCCTGAGTTTGAGCCTGCCCCTGCAGGCAAATGAAGAACGCTTAAGCCTGGTGTTTGATGATGCCCCCGTTGAACGTATTTTGCAGGCGCTGGCAGATTATCAACAAACCAACCTGCTGATTGCACCTGGCGTTGAAGGGCGCTTATCACTGCGCCTGGAAAATGTAGGATGGGAACGCGCACTGGCGCTGGTGACCCGGCTGGCAAAACTCACCGTAGTGCAGGAAGAGGGCGTGCTGCTGGTTTATCCCGAAAGCTGGCAACAGATGCAGACACAACAGGCGAAAACAGAACATGAGGAGCGGCAACAGCAACTTCCTCTCGAACAGCAGTCCGTCACGCTGCATTACGCCAATGCCAGCGATGTCTATCGTAGTCTGCAAGCGGAGCGTTCACTCCTCACTTCACGCGGCAGTGTCACGGTCGATAGCCGTACCAACAGCTTGTTGCTGCGTGACACCGCCGCCGCGATCCGTGACGCCACGCGTTGGTTGCGTGCACTGGATATGCCACTCGAACAGGTCGAGTTGTCTGCCCACATCATCACCATCAATGAAGAACATCTGCGTGAGCTGGGGGTGAACTGGCACACCGCGCCTGTTCAAAGTGTGACGACGGCATTGCATCATCCACAACTGGCGATCCCATTGGCGGTGAATAATCCTGCTTTGCGTGCAGGCGTTACGCTGGGGCAGGTCAGTGGCGGATTGCTAAATCTGGAACTCAGCGCGCTTGAGCAGGAGAACCAAATTGAAATCATCGCCAGTCCGCGGCTTTTTACCTCTCATCAGCAAACCGCTTCCATTAAACAGGGAACCGAAATTCCTTACGAGGTGAAGTCGGGCAGCAGTGGTGCAACGGCGATTGAATTTAAAGAGGCAGTGTTAGGGATGGAAGTGACGCCCATGGTGCTGGGGAATGGACGGATTCAGTTAAAACTGCGCTTAAGCCAGAACATGCCGGGGCGCAGCCTGAACGTGGGTGAAAGCAGCGTGCTGAGTATTGATAAGCAGGAAATTGAAACCCAGGTGACGCTGCGTGATGGCGAAACGTTGGCGCTGGGCGGAATTTTTCAACAACAGCGCATGCAGACCGAACAGCGGGTACCTTGGTTGGGTGAGTTGCCCTTATTGGGAACGCTGTTCCGTCAGCAAACCAAAGAACATAAAAAGAAGGAGTTGGTGATCTTCATTACCCCCAGACTGGTCAGGGAAGCAGCGCTTACAGCCGGATAAAGCGGAAAATTCACTCTGATTTGCCATCTGCGTTGACGCAGGGCAGGAATTAGCTTACAAGGTTTAGCGATTTTTAAAACGGTGTAGCGGAACGCGGCAGGATAACCTTCCGATGGGCGTCAGTCACAAGCGATACTGGCGTCAGAATATATTTTCCTTAAATAAATTGAGTTAAAGCGCGGTGGTGAAAGCGTTCATTTCTAAGCTTATTTCTGTAAGTTTCAGGGATGAAAAGACACAGCCAACGCGCATGCTGCTTGAAGTGTGAAGGAAAACAGGAGGGGCGTTACCGTCTCGCGAACCACAGACCGGTCCTGTTACAAGGTCGCCGGGGGCAATTTATTCGGTTGCCAAACGGCCATGAGTGTTGAGATAATTTTCCGTCTGACTCTTGTTAATGCTCATGAGGTCTCAGTTCCTGTCCCGCCAGCACTATGCTGAACGCGGGGTATCATCAACGAATTCTTAGTAATACCGATAAAATGGCAGAGAAACGCAATATCTTTCTGGTTGGGCCGATGGGTGCCGGCAAAAGCACTATTGGTCGTCAGTTAGCTCAGCAACTCAATATGGAATTTTTCGATTCCGATCAGGAAATTGAGCGACGTACCGGAGCGGATGTAGGCTGGGTATTTGATGTGGAAGGCGAAGACGGTTTCCGCGATCGCGAAGAGAAGATCATTAATGAACTCACCGAGAAACAAGGCATTGTCCTGGCGACCGGTGGTGGTTCTGTCAAATCCCGTGAAACCCGCAATCGTCTCTCCGCCCGCGGCGTGGTCGTTTATCTTGAAACGACTATCGAGAAGCAACTTGCTCGTACACAGCGTGATAAAAAACGTCCGTTGTTACAGGTTGAAGAGCCACCGCGCGAAGTACTGGAAGCTTTAGCTGGCGAACGTAATCCACTTTATGAAGAGATCGCTGACGTCACTATTCGCACTGACGATCAAAGTGCAAAAGTTGTCGCCAATCAGATCATCAACATGCTGGAAAAAAATTAATCCAGCGCCCTGACGGCTCAGTAATAGGTATCGGTCATCATGGAGAAGATCACTGTCTCACTCGGGGATCGTAGTTACCCCATCACCATCGCTGCCGGACTGTTTAACGATCCGGCTTCTTTTTGGCCGCTAAAAGCAGGCGATAACGCCATGCTGGTGACCAATGAGACGCTTGCCCCGATCTACCTCGACAAGCTGTCAGCACTGCTTTCGCAGGCGGGCGTGAAGGTGGATCAGGTGATTTTACCTGATGGTGAAAAGTACAAGACGCTCGCTGTGATGGACGATGTCTTCACCGCGCTGCTGCAGAAACCGCATGGACGTGATACCACGTTAATTGCGCTCGGCGGCGGTGTGATTGGTGATCTCACTGGGTTTGCTGCTGCGAGCTATCAACGCGGTGTGCGCTTTATTCAGGTACCGACAACGCTGCTGTCTCAGGTCGACTCTTCGGTCGGCGGTAAAACAGCCGTCAACCATCCGCTGGGCAAAAACATGATTGGTGCCTTCTACCAGCCAGCCTCAGTGGTGGTCGATACCGATTGCCTGGCTACGCTGCCGGCGCGCGAATTGGCGTCTGGTCTGGCAGAAGTGATCAAATACGGCATTATCCTCGACGGGGAATTCTTCCAGTGGCTCGAGCAGAATCTTGATGCGCTGCTGGCATTGGATCAGCAAGCCCTGGCCTACTGCATCCGTCGCTGCTGTGAACTCAAAGCTGAAGTGGTTGCCGCCGATGAGCGTGAAAACGGTCAACGCGCACTGCTCAATCTGGGCCATACTTTTGGTCATGCGATTGAAGCGCACATGGGCTATGGCAACTGGTTACACGGTGAAGCGATTGCGGCGGGAATGGTCATGGCTGCCCGTACCGCCGAACGTCTGGGTCAGTTCACGTCGACGGATACCGATCGTATTATCGCGCTATTTCTGCGTGCCGGTTTACCGGTGCACGGCCCGGAAAGCATGAAAGCAGAAGCGTATCTTCCGCACATGATGCGCGATAAGAAAGTGCTGGCGGGTGAAATGCGTTTGGTGCTGCCTCTCGCAATTGGCCGCTCTGAAGTGCGCGCAGGTGTGGCTCATGATATGGTGCTGGCTGCGATTAACGATTGTCTAAAATACTGAAGATATCCTAAGTAAGTCGAACTGCAGCAAGGTGAGCATTGCATACATTCCAGGCGCTGATGTGAGTGAGCATCTGGATAATAAAGTGCAAGCAACGCCGTTTCAGCTTGAGTATGACGGGTAGAGTGGTGATGCGGTGCGTGGGAAGCGTGCCGTTTTACGGAGGAGGCTAGATGGATGAGTTCAAACCGGAAGACGAGTTAAAACCTGATGCCAGTGACCGCCGTCCTACGCGGCCACGCAAAACGTCTTCTGCGCCGAAAGTGAAGGTACCTGTTTCTCGTCAGCATATGATGATGGGGATCGGCATCCTGGTTCTGCTGTTGGTAGTACTGGGCATCGGTTCGGCATTGACCGGTCCAGATGAAAAGAAACCAGCGACCACTGCTAATAATGGCAATGCGGCGCCGACGGCAACCGGCGGTGAAAAGAACATCGACCTTTCCGGCTCGACGTCCATGAGCGGCCAGCAAAACGCCACGCCTTCAGCGGAAGGAAACGCACCACAGACGTCAGCTGCATCATCCTCGCCAGCAAGCAGCGATTCCAACTCGATTTCTATGCCAGCGGTGTCTTCAACACCGACACAGGCTGCGCCTGTCGATACGCCAGCCAATCAGCAACGTGTGACGCTGCCGGGCGATCTCAACAGTGCGTTGAGCAACCAGCAAGGTCAGGTTGATAACGCCGCACAGGGTGCGCAAGGCAACAGTTCACTGCCCACTGCGCCTGCTACGGTGAGCGGTAACGGTAAAGCGATAACGCCTCCGGCGATGCGCTCTGAAACACCTGCGCGTGCTAATAGCAACGGTTCACGTGAAACGCACAGCAACACCGCGCATAAAGCGCCGGCCACGTCGAAATCAGTCGCCGGAGCAAAAGAGAATAAAACACATACCACCGCCGCACACAATGCACCTGTGAGTGCCAGCAGCGGTGCCAGTAAGTCACTGCCAACCGGTGGCAGCTACACGCTGCAGTTGAGCGGTGCGTCGAAAGAAGAGAGCCTGAATGCCTGGGCGAAGAAACAAAATCTGAGCGGTTATCACGTGTATAAAACCACGCGTAACGGTCAGCCCTGGTATGTGTTGGTCAGCGGTGCTTACGCTACGCCAGCCGATGCCAAGCGCGCAGTGGCATCACTGCCTGCTGAAGTTCGTGCGGCAAATCCGTGGGTAAAACCGTTGAGTCAGGTGAAGAAAGAAAGTCAGTAATTGATGTGGGGCTGCGATCATGCGGCCCCGTTTAAAGCGCAAAGCTGCTGTCGGTTCCACCACAGCCCATAATTAAGATGTAATAACCACGACAGCATGAAGAAAAATCGCGCTTTCCTTAAATGGGCCGGAGGGAAATACCCGCTGCTTGACGATATCCGTCGTCATTTGCCACAAGGTGACTGTTTAGTCGAACCTTTTGTGGGTGCCGGTTCCGTGTTCCTCAACACCGATTATGATCGCTATCACCTGGCGGACATCAACGGTGACCTGATCAATCTCTATAACATCGTAAAAAACCGCACGGTTGAGTTTATTGAAGACGCGCGGCAGCTGTTCACGCCTGAAGGTAATATCGCAGAGACCTATTACGCGCAACGTCTGGCCTTTAACGCCAGCAAAGATGAATATCAGCGTGCATTACTGTTTCTCTATCTCAATCGGCATGGCTATAACGGTTTGTGCCGTTACAATCTGCGCGGTGAGTTCAATGTGCCTTTTGGTCGTTATCGCAAACCTTACTTCCCGGAAGCGGAGCTGTTGTGGTTTGCCGAACGGGCGCAAAAAGCGACCTTTGTCTGTGAATCGTACGATGTTACTCTGAACAACGCCCCTGCTGGCTCAGTGGTTTATTGCGATCCGCCGTATGCGCCCTTGTCGGCGACGGCGAACTTTACCGCGTACCACACCAATAGCTTTAGCCTGCGCGAGCAGCAGCATCTGGCCGAGCTGGCAAATAAGCTGGCACATGAAAACAGCATACCGGTGCTGATTTCCAACCACGACACGCTGCTCACGCGTGAGTGGTATCAGAATGCGGTTTTACACGTAGTCAAAGCCCGGCGTTCCATCAGCCGAAGCATAAGTGGTCGCACTCAGGTTGACGAACTGCTGGCGCTTTTCCGCTAGCCTGTTTCGTCCGCGACCAACGCATTACGCCAGCTCTGGCTGGCGCACAAAATTGGGAGAATCGGATGAAACAATTTTTGCTGGCCCCTTCAATTCTTGCTGCTGACTTTGCTCGCCTGGGCGAAGATACCGCCAAAGCGCTGGCAGCAGGCGGGGATGTGGTGCATTTCGACGTGATGGATAACCACTATGTGCCTAATCTGACCATGGGGCCAATGGTGCTTAAAGCGCTGCGCGACTATGGCATTACGGCACCGATTGATGTGCATCTGATGGTGAAGCCGGTGGATGCACTGATTCCAGAGTTCGCTAAAGCGGGCGCGACTTACATTACCTTCCATCCTGAAGCCAGTGAGCACGTTGACCGCACACTGCAACTGATCAAAGAGCACGGTTGTAAAGCGGGTCTGGTGTTCAATCCGGCGACGCCGCTCGATTACCTCGACTACGTGATGGATAAACTCGACATCATTCTGCTGATGTCAGTGAACCCTGGCTTCGGCGGTCAATCCTTCATTCCCGGCACGCTGGACAAATTGCGTCAGGCGCGTCGTCTCATTGATCAAAGCGGTTACGATATCCGTCTGGAAGTGGACGGTGGTGTGAAGATCGATAACATCGGTCAGATCGCGGCGGCAGGTGCGGATATGTTTGTGGCCGGTTCAGCGATCTTTGGTCACCCCGATTACAAAAAAGTGATCGACGAAATGCGCGGCGAACTGGAGAAAGTTAATGGCTCATTTCACTGATATCCGCGCGCTGGCGTTTGATCTTGATGGCACGCTGGTCGATAGCGCACCGGGTCTGTCACAGGCCATTGATCATGCTTTAGGCGACTTGCAGTTGCCGCCGCCCGGCCTTGCGCTGGCCTCCACCTGGATTGGCAATGGCGCAGATGTGATGATGACACGCGCGCTGACCTGGGCACTAGGCCGTGAACCGCACGCCGAGGAGCAGCGCGACGCGCGCTCGTTGTTCGATAAGTACTACGCCGAAACGGTGGAAGCGGGCAGCACGCTGTTTCCGCAGGTGAAAGAGACGCTGGCGGCGCTGCACGCCAAAGGCTTGCCGATGGCCATCGTCACCAACAAGCCGACGCCGTTTGTCGCGCCTTTGCTGCAATCGCTGGGCATTGCCGATTTCTTCACGCTGATTATTGGCGGTGATGATGTGGTGGTGAAAAAGCCCCATCCGGCAGCGATCTTCCTTGTTTTGGGTCACTTTGGCGTACTGCAAAAAGAATTACTGTTTGTTGGTGATTCTCGTAATGATATTCACGCAGCTCAGGCTGCGGGTGTACCTAATGTCGGTATGACGTTTGGCTACAACTATGGCGAGCCGATTGCCGCCAGCCAACCCGATCTCACTCTCGATACTTTTAGCGAACTTTTGCCCGCTCTCGGGCTGTAATTATCAGGATATAACATGAGCAAACCCATCGTTTTCAGCGGCGCCCAGCCTTCCGGTGAACTGACCATTGGCAACTATATGGGTGCGCTGCGTCAGTGGGTGCAGATGCAGGATGATTTTCACTGCATTTACTGCATCGTCGATCTGCACGCCATCACCGTTCGTCAGGATCCGGCTGCGCTGCGCAAAGCCACGCTGGATACCCTGGCGCTGTACCTTGCCTGCGGTATTGATCCAGCAAAAAGCACCATTTTTGTACAGTCGCATGTGCCTGAGCACGCGCAGCTGAGCTGGGTACTGAACTGCTATGCCTACTTTGGCGAGCTGAGCCGTATGACGCAGTTTAAGGATAAGTCCGCGCGTTATTCTGAAAACATCACCGCGGGTTTGTTCGATTACCCGGTGCTGATGGCGGCCGATATTCTGCTGTATCAGACCAACCAGGTACCGGTGGGCGAAGATCAGAAGCAGCATCTGGAACTGAGCCGCGATATCGCCGGTCGTTTCAATGCGCTGTATGGCGATGTGTTCAAAATCCCTGAGCCATTTATTCCGAAATCAGGCGCACGCGTGATGTCGCTGCTGGAACCGACCAAGAAGATGTCGAAGTCGGATGACAACCGTAACAACGTGATTGGCCTGCTGGAAGACACCAAAGCGGTAGTGAAAAAGATCAAGCGCGCGGTAACCGATTCCGCCGAGCCGCCAGTGGTGCGTTACGACGTGAAAGAAAAAGCCGGTGTTTCTAACCTGCTGGATATTCTTTCTGGTGTCACCGGTAAGTCGATTCCGCAGCTGGAGCAGGAATTCGAAGGCAAGATGTATGGCCACCTGAAAGGCGAAGTGGCGGAAGCGGTTTCCGGCATGCTGACTGAGCTGCAGGAGCGCTATCATCGTTTCCGTAACGACGAAGCTTTCCTGAATCAGGTGATGCGCGATGGCGCCACCAAGGCCCGTGCGCAGGCGCAGGAAACGCTGAAGAAAGTTTATGAAGCGGTGGGTTTTGTGGCTCAGCCTTAATCAGCTAGCTGCCTGACCTATGAACGGCGAGTTGTGATGACTCGCCTTTTTTTTATGTTTAAAACCAGCGTAACTGGCGGCGCAGGCTGACCACGCGCCCGACGATAATCAGCGCCGGGCTGGCAAACTGCTGCGCCAGCGTGCTGAGTTCGGCTAACGTCGCGGTTTCCACCTGTTGTTCTGGCGTGGTGCCGTTCTGCACGATGGCGACCGGCATCGCCGCATCCATGCCATGCTGCAACAGCTGGCGCTGGATCTCGGGTGCCTGATTCAGCCCCATATAGAACACCAGCGTTTGCTGCTCTGCCGCCAGCTTACTCCACTCAATTTCGCCCTGTTGTTGCAGATGACCGGTGACAAAGCGCACGCTCTGCGCATGATCGCGATGCGTCAGCGGAATGCCGCTGTAGGCGGCACAACCGGAGGCGGCGGTAATACCTGGCACCACGCTGAACGGAATGTTGTGCTGTGCCAGTACCTCTAGTTCCTCACCACCGCGACCGAAAATAAAGGGATCGCCGCCTTTCAGCCGTACCACGCGCTTGCCGCTCTGAGCCTGCTCTAACAGTAACTGGTTGATTTGCGACTGCGGCACGCAGTGATGTCCGGCCTGTTTACCGACGAAGATGCGTTCAGCATCGCGGCGCACCAGGTTGAGAATGGGTTCGGACACCAGACGGTCATACACCACCACATCGGCCTGCTGGATACACTGCAAACCTTTCAGCGTTAATAATCCGGCATCGCCTGGACCCGCGCCCACCAGCACCACTTCACCTTGTTGGGAGAGCGGCGCATCGAACAGCGTATCAACGATATGATCGGCGCGTGGCTTGTCACCATTCGCCAGCGTTTGCGCCAGACGATCGCTGGCAAAGAAGCGCTCCCAAAATGCCCGGCGCTGTCCCATGCTGGCGAAGGTTTTCTTCACCCGGCTGCGCAGTGTGCCAGCGAGTGAAGCCAGTTGGCCCAGATGCTGCGGCAGCATCGCTTCCAGCTTCTCACGCATCAGGCGCGCCAGCACCGGAGCGCGGCCACCGGATGACACCGCAATCATCAGCGGGGAGCGATCGACAATCGACGGCATGATAGCGCTGGCTTCCTGCGGCGCATCCACCAGATTGCAGAAGATGCGGCGTGCTTCGGCGGCATCGCCCACTTGCTGATTCACAGCGTCATCGTCGGTGGCGGCAATGACCAGCCAGCAGCCCTCTAGCCACTGCTCTTCAAAGGTGCCGGGCAATAGGTGCAACTTTCCCTGTTCAGCCCACTGCTGAAACGCAGGAGAGAATTGCACTGCGCCAACGTGCAGATCGGCACCGGCATCCAGCAGCAGGCGCGCTTTGCGCTCGGCTACATCGCCGCCGCCGACCAATAAACAACGCTTGCCTCGCAGACGGCAAAACAGCGGAAAATAGTCCATCGCTCATCCTCAAAAAAGCCCGCAATGTGCGGGCTTAGAAACGTTAAACCGATTTGAGCGCAGTGGCTTGTGGCGCCACTTGCGGCCGCTGAGCCTGTGGCGTGGCGTACCAGTATCCAAGGCCCATCAATACCATGCCAGAGAACATGTTACCCAGCGTCACCCACAGCAGGTTATGACCGATGCCGCTCAAGGTCAGGTCGGCATTATGCTGACCAAACCACGACAGTGCAAAGACCGTCATATTCGCGACAGAGTGTTCATAGCCGGAGGCGATAAAGGCCAGCAGGCACCACCAGATGGCAATGAATTTTGCCGTGCCTTCGGTGCGCACTGCCATCCAGATCGCCAAACACACCAGCCAGTTGCACAGCGCCCCTTTAAAGAACAATGCCATTGCCGGTTGCGTGGTTTTCGCCAGCGCCGCGCTGTGAATCAGTGCGCCTGCATTGGGCAGCATCGCACCGGCTGCGTAGTAGTAGAGCAGGGCGACAAACACCGAGCCAATCAGATTACCCAGCCAGGTTTGCGGCAGTACGCACCACATCTGGCCCTGGCTGATGGTTCCGGCTTTGACGCCCACGGTGAGGAACATCGTATGGCCGGTAAACAGCTCAGACCCGGCAATGATCACCAGCGTCAGAGCGATACCAAAGGTGGCGCCCATGATCAGCGGCCGCCACGCAGGATCGGTCAGGTTGCCGAGAGTAAAAATCAGGATGATAGCGAGGCCGACGTAAGCGCCTGCCATCGCCGAGCTGATCCAGAAGGCCAGCGGGCTGTGCTGCGCCGTACGCACAATGCGCGCCGCGTTGGCGGCGCAGGTATTCAGGGTGTCAGTAAACATAGTGACGTCTCATAAAGTAAAAGAATTCTGTCAGGCGCACACTTCGACCTGGCCCGCAGTAACGCGCACCGGATAGCTCGCCACGGAACGGGTGGCATCTTCCAGGCAGACGCCGTCGCTTAAACGGAAGCGCTGTTTTTTCAGTGGGCTGGCGACCCACAGCGTGTGCTGATGTTCGGCAATCAGGCCGCGTGACAGCACGCTGGCTGCGGAGAAAGGATCGATGTTACTCAGCGCATAGAGTTGCTCATCATCATGCGGACGGAAGATGGCAATCTGCTGGCCTTTTACCAACGCGCAGACGCCGGTGGCAGGCAGGATTTGTTCGAGTTCACACACGGAATGCCACTGGCTCATGCGTCGATCTCCTCAATCTGGGTGATGGCGATGCGCTCGGCAGGACTTGCCGGACGGTGCTGATCGCGCTGGGCTACGTGCTGCACCAGCGGATCGCGCTGATCGCTGTTGATGAAGGTGCTGAAGTGGATGTGCTGCCGGGGATCGTTCACCGTTGCAGCCCATTCGCACTCGACTTCAGCCCGGAGGCGCGCCAGTTCAGCTTCAAGCTGCGCGTTGAGGCTGAGTTTGTCATCGACAATCACGCTGCGCAGATAGTTGATACCGCCCTCCATACTTTCCAGCCACAGCGAGGTACGCTGCAATCGGTCACCGGTGCGGATATAGAACATCATGAAGCGGTCGAGGTACATGAGCAGAGTGTCGCGATCCAGATCCGCCGCCAGCAGATCGGCGTGACGTGGCTTCATGCCGCCGTTGCCGCATACGTACAGATTCCAGCCTTTTTCCGTCGCGATGATGCCGACATCTTTGCCCTGCGCCTCCGCACATTCGCGCGTGCAGCCCGAGACGCCAAACTTCATTTTGTGCGGTGTACGAATGCCTTTGTAGCGGTTCTCGAGCTCGATACCGAAGCCGAGGCTATCGCCGACGCCATAGCGACACCAGGTGCTGCCCACGCAGGTTTTTGCCATGCGCAACGCTTTGGCATACGCCTGTCCGGTCTCAAATCCGGCATCAATCAGCTGCGACCAGATGGCGGGCAGATCGTCGCGCTGAGCACCGAACAGGCCGATACGCTGCGAGCCAGTGATCTTGGTGTAAAGGTTGTACTGGCGCGCCACCGCACCGATCGCCATCAACCCTTCTGGCGTGATTTCACCGCCGGGCGAGCGTGGGATCACCGAGTAGGTGCCATCTTTCTGAATATTGCCGAGGAACAGATCGTTGCTGTCTTGTAGCGGCGCGAGTTGTGGTTTGAGCACATAATCGTTCCAGCACGAGGCCAGCAGCGAACCCACGGTGGGTTTGCACACTTCACAGCCATAACCCTGACCGTATTTCGCCAGTAAGGCATCGAAGGAAGTGATCTCTTCGACACGAATCAGGTGATACAGCTCCTGGCGTGAATAGGGGAAGTGTTCGCACAGGTGATTGTTGACTTCGATGCCCTGACGGCTCAGTTCCGCGTTGAGCACCTGAGTGATCAGCGGAATGCAGCCGCCGCAGCCGGTGCCAGCACGGGTTTCGCTTTTCAGCATCGCCACGGTGTGGCAACCGGCTTGCACCGCTTTGACGATATCGCCTTTGCTGACATCAAAGCAGGAGCAGATTTGCGCGCTGTCCGGCAGGGAATCGACTCCCAATACCGGCTTCTCGCCACTGCCTGCGGGCAAAATCAAACCTTCAGGATTATCGGGCAGCGCGATGTTATTCAGCGCCAGCTGTAGCAGATTGCCGTAATCGCTGGTGTCACCGACCAATACCGCGCCGAGCAGCGTGCGATTGTCTTCACTGACGATCAGGCGTTTGTAAATGTGTTTCTGTTCGTCGAGCCACATATAGCTGCGCGCGCCCGGCGTGCGGCCATGCGCATCGCCGATACCACCGACATCCACGCCCAGCAACTTAAGTTTGGCGCTCATATCGGCACCGGAAAAGGCACTGTCGCGTCCCAGCAACGCATCGCTGGCGACCTGTGCCATTTTGTAGCCCGGCGCGACTAAGCCGAACAGCCGGTTCTGCCAGGCTGCGCATTCGCCGACGGCATAAATTGCCGGATCGCGCGTCTGGCAGCGGTCGTTGATGGCGATGCCGCCACGCTGGCCGATTTCCAGCCCACACTGTTTTGCCAGCTTGTCTTGCGGACGAATGCCAGTGGAGAACACGATGAAATCGACATCCAACGCGCTGCCATCGGCGAATTCCAGCGTCTTACCGCCTTTAGCGTGATGCACAATCTGCTGGGTGTTTTTGCCGGTATGCACCAGCACGCCCATCTGCTCGATCTTACGACGCAACTGCTCGCCGCCTTGCACATCCAGCTGTTCGGCCATTAATCCCGGTGCAAATTCAATAACGTGAGTTTCGATACCGAGATTTTTGAGCGCGCCCGCGGCTTCCAGGCCGAGCAATCCGCCACCTATCACCGCACCACGTTTTGTTCGGCGCGCACAGGCTTCAATGGCGTTAAGATCTTCGATGGTGCGATAGACAAAGCAGTCACTGCCTTCGGCGCCTCTTATCGGCGGTATCCACGGATAAGAGCCGGTGGCAAAAATCAGCGTGTCGTAATGCACCGCGCGACCGGTATTGGAGTGAATCAGTTTTTCGTCGCGGTTGATGGTAATCGCCCGTTCACCGATCAGCAGGTTGACCTGATGTTTTTCGTAATAGCCGGGGCGAACCAGTGACAGCTCTTCAGCGGTGTGATGGGAGAAGTAGGCGGAAAGGTGGACGCGGTCATAGGCGACGCGCGGTTCTTCACAAAAGACGGTAATGGCAAATTGGCCGGGTTCGGCTTTGTCGATCAGTTCTTCTATAAAGCGGTGGCCGACCATGCCGTTGCCAATAATCACGACACTGTGCTTGCTCATGCTTGCCTCAAAAATTGCGGTATCTGCGCTTACGATAGCGCGCAATATCAGGCGCTTATTGATGCACATCAAGCGCACGGCCATATACCTATTTAGAGGTATGTAATTGATTTTGAACGAAAATGATAAGTGGCTTATTTGATTGGATATTGTGCAGCATCGGTTGCCATCAGTGTCGCTGCTACAAACTGAGCTGAGGGCTTTTTTGCATGGTCATTTTGGCAGACTAAAAACCTATGGCACAGACGGAAAGATTTTCATGCTAGCTTAACCTGTGGCTTAAAACGGGAGGAAGGCATGGCGAATCGCACACTAAAGTGGATCAACAACCTGCGTCTGGCCGGCCAGCAGGGTCTGTGGCAGATGGAAATCAACGGCGGCAAAATAACGGCATTACGCCCCCAGCCACCGCAAATCACGCAGCAGGATGATGCGCTGGATGCCGAAGGAGGGCTGGCAAGTGCCCCCTTTATCGAACCGCATATCCATCTCGACACCACGCAAACCGCCGGGCAGCCTGCCTGGAATCAGTCCGGCACGCTGTTTGAAGGTATTGAACGCTGGGCGGAGCGCAAGGCGCTGCTCAGCCATGACGATGTTAAACAGCGCGCACAGCAGACGCTGAAGTGGCAAATTGCCAACGGTATTCAGCATGTGCGTACCCATGTTGATGTTTCCGATCCTACTCTCACCGCGCTGAAAGCCATGCTGGAAGTAAAGGCGGAAATGGCGCCATGGATCGATATTCAAATCGTGGCGTTTCCGCAGGAGGGGATTCTCTCTTATCCAAATGGTGAAGCGCTGCTGGAAGAGGCATTGCGTCTCGGCGCCGATGTGGTGGGCGCCATCCCGCACTTCGAGTTCACACGCGAGTATGGCGTTGAATCACTGCATAAAACCTTCGCGCTCGCCAACCGTTATGACCGCATGGTGGATGTGCACTGTGATGAGATCGATGATGAACAATCGCGCTTTGTCGAAACCGTGGCGGCACTGGCACATCGTGATGGCAATGGCGAACGAGTCACCGCCAGCCACACCACGGCGATGCACTCCTACAACAACGCCTACACCTCGCGCTTATTCCGCTTGCTGAAGCTTTCAAAGATTAATTTTGTCGCTAACCCACTGGTGAACATTCACCTGCAGGGCCGTTTTGATAGTTATCCCAAACGCCGTGGCATCACGCGGGTGAAGGAGTTGCTGGAAGCCGATATTAACGTCTGCTTTGGCCATGATGATGTGTTTGATCCCTGGTATCCGCTCGGCACGGCCAGCATGCTGCAGGTGCTGCATATGGGATTACATGTCTGTCAGTTGATGGGCTACGAGCAGATCGACAATGGCCTGAGCCTGATCACCACTAACAGCGCGAAGACGATGCAATTGAAGGATTACGGTCTGGCAGTAGGTGACCATGCCAGTCTGATTATTCTGCCGGCTGAAAGTGGCTTTGATGCGGTGCGCAGACAAGTGCCTGTGCGCTATTCGATACGGCAGGGAAGCGTAGTGGCGGCAACGCAGCCCGCGAGCAGTGAAATCTATTTGGGTGAGGCGGAAGCGGTGACATTCCGACGATAGTCGCTGCATAAAAAGAGTGCGCATCACTGCGCACTCTCTTGCTACTGCACCAGGCAACAGAGGTGAACGTTCACCCCTGCACGTCACCGATTAGTGTGTAATATGGCCGTGCTGGCGATGTTTGGTCACAAAGCCCAGCAGCACGCACATCACAAACACCACGGCATACAGGCCATTGGCGGTAGAGAGCGCTGCATGTGCGCCGCCTTTCGCCACAATTGGGCCGGTGACCACGAAGGTCAGCATGGTGCCGACGGTGCCGCAGGTGAGGATAAAGTTCACCAGCTTCGGCGAAGAGACTTTGGTTTGCAGCGAACCCAGTGTAATGATGGTGGTGTAGATAGCGCTGGAGCTGAAGCCGAGAATCATGATGATCCAGTGCAGCATGCTGGCGTCACTGGTGGTGACAAACCAGTACATTAAACCGGTTGCCAGGGCTGCCAATACCATCAGGATGCGCTGCAGATCGAAGAAGCGCAGCAGGAAGCTGAACACCCACATGCCGACCATGTACGCGGTCCAGAAGTTACCGACGAGCTGACCTGCCGCCGCAATATCCATGCCCATCGATTTGGTGGCGTACTCTGGCACCCAAGAGATAAAGCCCAATTGACCGAGGATGTAGCATAGCGCCGCGATCGACAGGAACAACACGCCGATGCCCCATTTCTCTTTCTCGCCGCCTTGCACAGCTGCTTCGCTTTTCAGTTCCGGGAATTCCACCATCAGCGTCAGGACAAAGATCGCGATGTAAATCACCCCGATGCAGGCGTATACCCAGTACCACGGCAGCATGCGCGCCAGCAGTACGCCAGCGATGATCGGGAAAATGGTGCCGGCCATGCTGAAGAACGAGTCGGTGAACAGCAGGCGCGAACCGCGCTGGCGGCCATCGTACAGATGGGTAATCAGGAAGGTACCGATCGACATGGTGATACCGCTGACCACACCGAGCACAAACATGCACAGTGAGAAGACGCTCAGGTTATGGCTGGTCATCAGGCCTGCCACCGCGAGGATCATCAGCACAAAGCCAAAAATCAGCTGGCGCTTCAACGGCACAATCACCATCAGCCAGGCGTTAAGGAATACCGCGACCAGGATGCCGGCATTCAGGAAGGTGAAGGTGTTGCTCATTTCTGAGATGGGCAGCTGGAAATACTGGGCAATATTATCCAGCACCATACCGGTAACAATCACCAACGCGCCAGTGAGCGCGTAGGAGAAAAAGCTGATCCAGGTAAGGCCAATGCGATTACGGTTTGTCATGTTCTGAACCTGTGAAGCGCCGGGATTGGCAAAAAGTGTCATGAATTGTAAATGCAACTGTGATCTTAATAAACAACGAGTGTAACGAGCGCGAAATATTTCATTAATAGTGTGATTTTCGTCACGCAAATGATTGCGCACCTCAAAAAGTATGACAATCGCAACATCAGCGTAAATATCGGTAAAACGCTGGCTCTTGTATAACTTGCTCTTTACAATCGATCTCGTTTTTGAGCTTGCACTCCATGGTAAGGAATCTTTCATGTTTAAACGTACTTTGACAGCGGCAGTCGCCCTGTTAGCGCTCTCTTCTGTATCCGCTACCGCTCTGGCAGCCAAAGGGGATACCCATGTGCTGCTCACCACCTCTGCGGGCAATATCGAACTCGAACTGAACAATCAGAAAGCCCCGGTTTCGGTGAAAAACTTTGTCGACTACGTCAACAACGGTTTCTACAACAACACTATCTTCCACCGTGTGATCCCGGGTTTTATGATCCAGGGCGGCGGTTTCACCACGGATATGCAGCAGAAGCAGACCGTGGCACCGATCAAGAACGAAGCCGACAACGGTTTGCGTAACCTGCGTGGCACCATCTCTATGGCGCGTACTGCAGATAAAGATAGTGCGACCAGCCAGTTCTTCCTCAACGTCGCGGATAACGCCTTCCTCGATCACGGTCAACGCGACTTCGGTTATGCGGTATTTGGTAAAGTTGTGAAAGGCCAGGATGTGATCGATAAGATTGCTCAGGTGCCAACCAAAGATGTCGGCCCGTACCAAAATGTGCCGTCAAAACCGATTGTTATCCTGTCTGCGAAAGTCCTGCCTTAATGAATTAGCGCGCCGGCACTCGTCGGCGCGTTCTGCTGCTCTCCGGCAAAGCTAAAATTAGCTCTTATACTTAGGGCAAATTGCTTGTCGGAGGCGCAATGACCAGCCAACTCACCGAAAAACAGAAAGCCACCCTATGGCAACAGCGCCGCATGGCCAGTTATCAGGCCAGTTGCCGTCTTGCCGGCTACGTCCTCAGCGATATCAGCGCTGAGCAGCATGAAGAGCGACTTGAGTCACTAAGGAGGCAATATGGCGGATAACAGTCTGGCCGTGCGCGACCCTTATGTCTGGCACAACGACACGGTGTTGAAAAATCGTCTCGATATTCATGATGAAGCGCAGTTGCGTAAAGCGGAGCTGGCGTTTAGCGCTGCACGCCTGGCGACACTGGAACTCGGCCCGCGCAGCACCGGTATGCCCTGGTTATGCCATATTCATCGCACGCTGTTTCAGGATCTCTACAGTTGGGCAGGGGAGTTACGCAGCATCGATATCTGGCGTGATGAGACACCCTATTGCCATTGCGAATACATCGAGAAAGAGGGCAATGCGCTGATGAGCGCGCTGGAAGATGAACAACAACTGACAAACCTGACGCAGGATGAGTTTGTCGCGCGGCTGGCGCATTATTATTGTGAAATCTTCGTATTACACCCGTTCCGCGCGGGTAATGGCCGCACGCAGCGCATTTTCTTTGAACAGCTGGCGCTGCACGCCGGTTACCTGTTGACGTGGGATAAGCTGGAACGAGAAACGTGGCGTACCGCGCTGTTTGCTGGTGTGTCGGGCGATCTGGCACCGCTGACGTCACAGTTTGCGAAAGTGGTGAGTCCCGCACGGTAAAATGCGTAGAATAGCGGCGGTTTGACTGGCCTGAGGGCACTATGCTGCTGTTAATTGATAAAAGATCGGGAGAACACACGTCTGAAATCCAGTCACATTCAGAAAAATCGTATGCCGCCTTCTTCTTTAAAAAAAAAAAAAAAATACATCAAAA
>NZ_CAJCKS010000058.1:0-29944 GCF_903970985.1 Pantoea sp. ME81
GTCGATGGTTTCATTCCCTAACCGATGCGTCGGCAGTAACAACGTGCCATCCATATCAAATGCCGCGAGGCGAGCCATGCAATGTCTCCTGTCTGAGTGAGGAATCTACTATCGCCTGGTAATTACGGAACTAATAGTGAATACTTTCAGGAAACTGTTCCGGGTTTAGCCATGCGCCAACTTCATCGGGTTAATCAATTTCAGCGCCTGTGGCAACTCAGCCAGGGCGAGCCTCTGCGTTTGAGCGTAGCCGCCATGGCACAACACTGTTTTTGCAGTGAGCGCCATGTACGTACCTTATTACGCCAGTGGCAGGATGCAGGCTGGCTGCACTGGCGCGGCGAGTCCGGTCGCGGAAAACAAGGCGAACTGACATTTCTGATCTCACCTGAACAACTTCGCCAGCAGCTGCTAACCCAGCAACTGGAAGCGGGCGAAGCGATACAAGCGTTGCAGGTACTGGATCTTCATCCTGAGCGGCTGGTGAAAATGCTGCGGCCGCTGATGGGCGGCCAATGGCAGAACCAGGCACCGGTGCTGCGCATTCCCTATTATCGCGCGATGGAGCCGCTGCGGCCGCTGCGTCTAACCGGAAGGGCTGAGCAGCACCTGGTACGGCAGATTTTCTCTGGCCTGACGCGCTTTAATGGCGACGATGTAGAAGGTGATCTTGCGCATCACTGGCAACATGATGGCAGCGGCTGTGACTGGTATTTCTGGTTACGACCTCAGCTCAGCTGGCACAACGATGAGCCAATTCAAGCTGCGCAGCTGGTTGCTCAGTTACAGCAGATTATGCAAACCGTGCGCGGCAGTCGCCTGCTGGCCTCTATCGAACGCATCGAGGCGCCACATCCGCTGGCTCTGCGTATTCAATTGCGTCAGAGCGACTACTGGCTGCCGCAGCGTCTGGCACATCAATACTGCCTGCTGCCACATCCTGATGCAGTGGATATAGGCAGTGGCCCCTGGAAGCTGACCCATTTCACCGATGAGCTGGTTCGCCTGGAAAGTCATGCCCGCTGGCATCTGCAACGACCGCTGATTCAGCTGGTGGAATACTGGATTACTCCACAGCTGTTTGCCCATGGTCTCGGCACCAGCTGTCGCCACCCGGTGCAAATCGCCATTGGTGATCCTGACGAGCTGGACGCATTGCGCCCGGTCGATCACAGCATCAGCCTCGGCTTCTGTTATCTGGCACCGCGCATTTCCGCCAGTTTCACTGCTGCTCAGGCAACAACACTGATTGCATTAATACAACACAGTGGCGTGATTCAGCAGTTACCGTTGGATGAAGGCTTGATTACCGCGAGCAAGGAGTTGCTGCCCGGTTGGCCCGTTCCCTCTGCCGGGATGACCACCGTCAAGCTGCCCGAAAAACTCACACTGCACTACCATCTTCCTATCGAACTGCATGTGATGGCGCAGGCGCTGGTGCCTTTGCTGGCCCAACAGGGCTGCGAATTAACCTGCGTTTTTCATGATGTGAAAAACTGGCGTGACGATATCGACCTGAGCGATGCCGATGTGGTGATGGGTGACCGTTTAATTGGCGATGCGCCGCTGTTTACCCTGGTGAACTGGCTGGAGAACGATCCCGTATGGACTCCCTTACGTGCCCCGGTACTACAAGCGCCACTCATCGCTATCGCCCATCAGCCCGACCCAGAGCAACGCGCAGCATTAACACAGCAATTGTTCCAGCAGCTGATGGGTGACGGACATCTGTTGCCGCTGTTTAACTATCGCTATCAGGTGTTTGCCCCGCCCGGCGTTGAAGGCATCCAGCTCAATACATTGGGCTGGTTTGATTTCACCCGCGCCTGGATTCCACCGCCCGCAACCGCAGGGACTGTTCAGCCCGCGCCCGAGCCAGTACCATAGACGCACTGATTTTTGGGGAAATTGAGATGAAACGAGCCGTTGTCGTATTCAGTGGCGGACAAGATTCCACCACCTGCTTGATTCAGGCACTGCAGCAGTATGATGAAGTGCACTGTGTCACCTTCGATTATGGTCAGCGCCATCGCGAAGAGATTGAAGTCGCGGCAGAACTGGCGCACAAACTGGGGGCGCGTGCACACAAAGTACTGGATGTAACGCTGCTCAATGAGCTGGCAGTCAGCAGCCTGACGCGCGATAACATTCCAGTGCCCACTTACGATCCTGACGCCAGCGGGTTGCCAAGTACTTTTGTGCCGGGCCGCAATATTCTGTTCCTGACCTTAGCCTCTATCTACGCCTATCAGGTGGAAGCCGAGGCGGTGATTACCGGTGTCTGCGAAACAGATTTCTCCGGCTACCCTGATTGCCGTGATGAGTTCGTTAAAGCGCTCAACAATGCCGTGAGTCTCGGTATGGCGCGCAACGTTCGCTTCGAAACACCACTGATGTGGCTGAATAAAGCGGAAACCTGGGCGCTGGCCGATTACTGGCAGCAGTTGCCACTGGTGCGGGCGGAAACCCTGACCTGTTATAACGGCGTGAAAGGCGATGGCTGTGGTGAATGCGCGGCTTGCCATCTGCGCGCGCGCGGGTTGGCGGATTATCAGGCTAATGCTTCAGCCGTCATGGCAGCGATGAAACAAAAAAGCGGCCTTAACTGATTGCGCTAAATTGGTGGCTCGCACTGACTGAGCGGCTTAGCTGGTTCGGAGGGTTTAGCTGATTCGCTAGCAGGAACTGATTGAGCTGCTTCGCTGGCTGTAACTCATTGGGCTACTTAACTAGCTGGAACTCATTAACCGGCTTCGCTGGCTGGCGTTTCTGACGCCAGCTCGCTCCGCTGTTAATGGCTTTCTACCATCAATGCCGACAAACGGTCGCGCAACTCCCCTTCCATCGGTACCGCTTTTTGCGTACGCAAATCGATGCAGACGAAAGTTAACGCGGCGTCTGCCACCACGGTGTTATCACCCGCCAGCAGCACGCGCTGCGAAATAATGCCGCTTTTGCCATTTAACTGTGACACTTCGCTCTCAATATGTAATACGTCGCCCAGCACCGCCGGACGACGATAGTTAATATTGATATTGACCACCACAAACGCCAGCTTCTGATCCATCAGCCAGTGAAAAGCATCGACATCCTCCAGCCATTGCCAGCGCGCCTCTTCCAGAAATTCGAGATAACGTGCGTTGTTCACATGCTGATAAACGTCCAGATGATAGCCGCGTACTTTGATTGTGGTTTGCATTGTTGCTCCTGTTCAGACTGTGAATACCAACTGGTATGACCTGTTGAGCATAGCACAGCCTGATTGGGTGCTTTATCAATCCTTCAAAGTCGCGACCCGCCTCACAGTTTCAGGCGATCGCTGTTACGTTCGACCAGCGCATTGCCGATGCCCGGTATTTCCTTAAGCTGATCGATGGCGGTAAACGGACCATATTGCTCGCGGTAACTGACAATCGCCTGAGCTTTCTTCAGGCCGATGCCGTTCATTGCGGCTGCGAGCTGTTCAGCGCTGGCTTGATTGATGCTGACCTGTCCCTCTTGCGGCGAGGATACTTGCGTCGCCTGCGTTTCGCTGGGGCTTTCGGCCGCGGACAGTCCGGTGGTATAGAGTGCGCCACCCAGCGCCAGCGTGATACATAGAGCGCGAAAAGTTGATTTCACCATGCTGTGTTTCTCCTTGTGTTTGACAGCCACAGCAGAGTGTCACAGCGTGTTTTCAGGCTCAAAAGGGCAATTCCAGAAATGGAAAAGGCCGCAGAAGCGGCCTTTGAGTGTTGCAGCGGATTCACATTTTTTGTGAGGCTTACTGGTTTTGTGCAGCCGCGCCGTATTTGATTTTCGCGTCTTTGCGCAGGTTTTCCAGCAGCGCTTCAAACGCAATCTGTGCGTTATTCTGCGTCACGCCTTTCACCATCTCATCAATCTGCGCCTGCGGCATATTACCCGGGCTGACTTTATCCAGTGCGACCAGCACCACGTTGCCCTGCATATCTTCGCTCACGCCCCAGGACGGTTTGTTCTCCGCGGGTTGTGGCAAGTTAAAGGCAGACTGCGCAACCGGATCTTGTGCATTACGATCAAAGGATTTGCTGGCGCTCAGGGTCAAGCCTGCCGCTTTCAGCGCATCTTCTTTACCGGCTTTCAGATCAACCAGCAGCTTATCGGCCTGAGCTTTAGCCTGCTGTGTCGCTTTGTCATGCTTCAGGGTATCGGCAATCTGCGCTTTCACCTGATCCAGCGGTTTAACGGCCTCAGGCTTGTGCTCGCTGATGCGCAGCACGAATGCACGATCGCCATCGACGCTGATGATGTCAGAGTTATTACCCGGCGCACCGTTTTGGCCCACCAGTCCACCGTTGAAGATCGCCTGCTTGACCTGATCGAAATCGAGTTCAGCCGGAACATTATCACGCGTGATCCAGCCGGTTTCCGTGACTTTCAAACCGGAAGCCTGTGCAGCACCCGCCAACGACTCGTTGTCATTGCTGGCCGCTTCACTGACTTTCTGCTGCAGCTTGTAAAAGGCGTCGACTGCTTTTTCCTGCTTCACCTTGTCAGCAACGGCGTCATGGATCTCAGCCAGCGGCTTAATCTGCTCGGCCTGGATATCATCCAGACGTACCACCAGGAAACCGACTGAAGATTTGATCACGCCAGACAGTTGGCCTTTCTGCGTCAGGTTGGCATTTTTCAGCTCATCCGGCGTGGTGCCCGGCTCCAGCCAACCCATATCGCCGCCTTTGCGTGCCGAAATTGGGTCAATGGATTTGCTTTTTGCCAGCGTGGCGAAGTCTTCACCCTTCTTCAGCGCTTCCAGAACGGCATTGGCATCCGCTTCAGTTTTGGTCTGAATCACGCTGTAGCGATTGCGCTGCGGCTGTGAGTAGTCAGCTTTGTGTTGATCGAACCAACTCTGAATGTCCGCTTCGCTCACGGTTTCCTGCATGCTGGCTGCATCCATTTTGATGTAGCTGACGCGGAACTGCTCAGGTGCCATGAAGCTGTTCTGATGCTGCTGGTAATACTGATTGATCTCATCATCACTGGCCGTTTGTTTCGCTGCCAGCGCGTTAACATCAATCACCGCCTGACGAATTTCACGCTGCTGCGAGACCAGGTCTACCAGCTTGCTGGTTTCACCTTTCAGCATGAAATCGGTATTAGCGATCGCATTGATCAACTGCTGAGTGGCCAACTGCTTACGCAGCGCCGCCGCGTACTGATCCGGCGTAAAGCCCATCTGAGTGATTAAGCCGTTGTATTTCGCGTTATCAAACTTGCCGTTAGTCTGGAAAGCTTTTTGATTGAAGATCGCCTGCTTGATCTGATCATCGCTAATGCCAATCTTCAGATCTTTGATGTATTGATCAAGCAACGCCTGATCAATCAACTGAGACAGCGCCTGCTGACGCATCTGCTGCATGTAACCTTCGTTGCTGGCCAGCTGCGAGAATTGATCGCCCAGCATCTGCTGCTGACGATTACGCTCGTTGTTAAAGCCCTGCTCAAGCTCTGCACGGCTAATTTCATGGCCATTAACTTTGGCGGCATAATCGCTGCCACCGCCGATCAGGTAGTTGCCCACCCCGGTCAGTACGAAAGACAGGATGATCAATCCCAGAATGATCTTGAGCACGACATGATTCGACGCCGCGCGTAAATTGTCCATCATGGTATGACAACACTCCGCTGTAGTGTGAATGTAAAGCTCTGACACGATGTCATCATCGTGCAACTGCTGTTCAGGCTGGCAGTTGGCAACCATGCGGAGACAATAGCCTGTGGCCATCGCCGCGCATCAAGAATAAAAAAGGCACATCAAAAATGATGTGCCCGTATGTTACATGAGAACGGCTTTTTCGTCCTCAATCCATAGAAGAAAATGCTTCAATGGATGTGTCAGCGGTCATTAATTGACTGAGTCTTTCAGTGCTTTACCTGCACGGAAGCCCGGAACTTTACCAGCCGGGATGGTGATCTCTTTACCGGTTTGCGGGTTACGGCCTGTACGAGCAGCACGCTCACGTACAGAGAAAGTACCGAAACCAACCAGTGCCACTTCATCACCGCCTTTCAGCGCGTCAGAAACGGAGCCCATGAATGCATCTAACACACGTCCCGCTGCTGCTTTAGAAATGTCAGCGTCTGCAGCAATTTTGTCGATCAACTGTGACTTATTCACTCTATTCATCCCCTCTTTTATTATTCACATCGCACCCGCGCTTCCCGCCCGGTGCGAACGCGCAGCCAGTTATATCAAGCCTGTGGAGCTGAAACAACGGTATTCATCTTAATCGTTGATTCAACAGCCCCCTAAATTAGCGGCACAAAAAAAAGCTGGCAAGCACCATTTGGCCTGCCAGCTTCGCTTTTTAACGGTTTTTGCCGTTAATCACTATTTTGCCGTCGCAACCTGCATGCCGTAAGGCGCATTTTCCAGTGCCAGGTTCAGCACTTCTTCAATACGCTTCACAGGATGGATGGTCAGATCAGCAATCACGTTCTGTGGAATCTCTTCCAGATCGCGCTTATTTTCATCCGGGATTAACACGGTTTTGATGCCACCGCGATGCGCGGCCAGCAGCTTCTCTTTCAGACCACCAATCGGTAACACCTGACCGCGCAGAGTGATCTCACCTGTCATCGCCACATCAGAGCGCACCGGGTTACCGGTCAGACAAGAAACCAGTGCCGTACACATGGCTATACCGGCACTTGGACCATCTTTCGGCGTTGCCCCTTCCGGCACGTGCACGTGGATGTCACGTTTCTCGTGGAAATCCCCGTTGATGCCGAGTTTCTCCGCACGTGCGCGAACCACTGTCAGCGCCGCCTGGATAGACTCCTGCATCACTTCACCCAGTGAGCCGGTATAAGTCAGTTTGCCTTTACCCGGTACGCAGGCGGTTTCAATGGTCAGCAGATCGCCCCCCACTTCAGTCCATGCCAGACCGGTGACCTGACCTACGCGGTTTTCAGTGTCCGCTCGACCATAATCAAAGCGCTGCACGCCCAGGAAGTCGTGAAGGTTTTCACCATTAATCTTGATGCTCTTCTTACTTTTGTCCATCAGCAGCGTTTTCACTGCTTTACGGCACAGCTTGGAGAGTTCACGTTCCAGACTACGCACGCCCGCTTCACGGGTGTAGTAGCGAATAATGCCGATGATGGCGCTATCGTCAACACTGATCTCTTTTTCTTTCAGTGCATTACGCTCAATCTGTTTCGGCAGTAAGTGCTGTTTGGCGATATTCAGTTTTTCATCTTCGGTATAACCCGAGAGACGAATCACTTCCATACGATCCAGCAGCGGTGCCGGGATGTTCATGGAGTTAGAGGTCGCCACAAACATCACATCGGAGAGATCGTAATCCACTTCCAGATAGTGATCGTTGAACGCAATGTTCTGCTCTGGATCCAGCACTTCCAGCAGTGCCGAAGCCGGATCGCCACGCATATCGGACGACATCTTATCGATCTCATCCAGCAGGAACAGCGGGTTCTTCACGCCAACTTTCGCCATTTTCTGGATCAGTTTGCCCGGCATAGAACCGATGTAAGTACGGCGATGTCCACGGATTTCCGCTTCATCACGTACACCGCCCAACGCCATACGCACATATTTACGGCCGGTGGCTTTCGCGATCGACTGACCCAGCGAGGTTTTACCCACGCCTGGCGGTCCGACGAGGCACAGAATTGGGCCCTTAATTTTGCTAACACGACTCTGCACCGCAAGATACTCAAGAATGCGGTCTTTCACGCGTTCCAGACCGTAATGATCGGTATCCAGCGTTTCCTGCGCCTTCAGCAGGTCTTTTTTCACTTTGCTGCGCGCGACCCACGGAACCTGAACCATCCAGTCGATATAACCGCGTACCACGGTGGCTTCTGCAGACATCGGCGACATCATTTTCAGCTTCTGCAGTTCTGCTTCGGCTTTTTCGCGCGCTTCAGTCGGCATTTTTGCCGCTTCAATTTTACGTTTCAGCGCTTCGTATTCGTCCGGCGCATCATCCATCTCGCCCAGCTCTTTCTGAATGGCTTTCATTTGCTCATTCAGATAGTACTCACGCTGGCTTTTCTCCATCTGCTTTTTCACGCGATTGCGAATGCGCTTCTCAACCTGCAGCAGATCGATTTCGGATTCCATCATCGCCATCAGATATTCAAGACGTTCGTTGATGTCGGACATTTCCAGCACTGACTGCTTATCAGCCAGCTTCAGCGGCATATGCGCTGCCACGGTGTCGGCGAGACGCGCCGCATCGTCGATGCTGTTCAGTGAGGTCAAAACCTCAGGAGGAATTTTTTTATTCAGTTTGATGTAGCCTTCAAACTGATTAATCGCCGTACGCACCAGCACTTCCTGCTCACGCTCTTCAATTTCTGGCGAGATCAGGTATTCGGCCTGGGCAACAAAATGGTCGCCATTGTCGGCCAGTGTGGTGATGTGCGCACGCTGCAAGCCTTCAACCAGCACTTTCACCGTGCCATCGGGCAGCTTGAGCATCTGCAATACGGAAGCGACGGTCCCTACAGAGAAGAGATCGTTAATACCAGGTTCATCCGTTGAAGCCTCTTTCTGGGCAACCAGCATGATCTTCTTGTCATGATCCATTGCCGCTTCGAGGCAACGAATCGATTTTTCCCGACCAACAAACAACGGAATTACCATGTGCGGATAAACCACCACGTCGCGCAAAGGCAACACGGGGATTTCAATGCGTTCAGAACGCTCAGGATTCATAGAGCTCTCTCTTAGTTTAATGTCCGCCAGGTGATGGGTACCGCGTAAAAGAAGTTTGCAGTTCAACCCACAGGATATTGAGTATATGGGGATGCTTGGTCGACATTCAATGTCAGGGGAGAGAGAAAAACAAAAGGGGAAACATTTTCCCCTTTTTTAAGATAACAACATGGTTAGATTGTTTATTTATTCGCCAGAAGCCTGAGCTTCGTGCTTACCATAAATCAACATCGGCTCGGATTGACCGTCAATCACTGACTCATCAATCACCACTTTTTCCACGTCATCCATCGATGGCAGATCGTACATGGTTTCCAGCAGCGCACCTTCTACGATAGAACGCAGACCACGCGCGCCGGTTTTGCGTGACATCGCTTTCTTAGCGATCGCCGTCAGCGCTTCATCACGGAACTCCAACTCCACACCTTCAAGGTTAAACAGAGCCTGGTACTGTTTGGTCAACGCATTCTTCGGTTCGCGCAGAATCTGAATCAGGGCTTCTTCACTCAATTCACTCAGCGTCGCCACCACCGGCAGACGACCAATGAATTCTGGAATCAGACCAAATTTGATCAGATCTTCTGGCTCAACCTGCGACAGCAACTCGCCTTCGCTGGCTTTTTGCGATTTACCTTTCACCGTAGCGCCGAAGCCGATACCGGATCCGGTTTCCACGCGCTGGGAAATCACTTTGTCGAGGCCAGCAAAAGCACCACCACAAATGAACAGGATCTTAGACGTATCAACCTGCAGGAACTCCTGCTGTGGATGCTTACGTCCACCCTGCGGCGGAACCGCGGCAACGGTCCCTTCGATAAGCTTCAGCAACGCCTGCTGTACGCCTTCACCGGAAACGTCACGCGTGATTGACGGGTTATCTGACTTACGAGAAATCTTATCGATTTCATCGATATAAACGATACCGCGCTGTGCTTTCTGCACATCGTAATCACACTTCTGCAGCAATTTCTGGATGATGTTTTCCACATCCTCACCCACATAACCGGCTTCGGTCAGGGTGGTGGCATCCGCCATGGTGAACGGAACATCCAGCAAACGCGCCAGGGTTTCAGCCAGCAAGGTTTTACCGCTACCGGTTGGACCGATCAGCAGAATGTTACTTTTGCCCAGTTCGATTCCATTACTGGTATCGCCGTTGCGCAGACGTTTGTAGTGGTTATAGACCGCTACCGCCAGCACTTTTTTCGCCCTTTCCTGACCGATGACGTAATCATCTAAATGACGACGGATTTCATGCGGTGTCGGCAGTGCACTGCGCTCACGGTGCGGAGCCACTTCTTTAATCTCTTCGCGAATGATGTCGTTGCATAAATCAACACATTCGTCGCAAATATACACTGACGGCCCGGCAATCAGCTTACGGACTTCATGCTGGCTTTTGCCGCAGAAAGAGCAGTACAGCAACTTACCTGAACCGTCTTTGCGCTTATCTGTCATCAGCTAACCTCTTTTCGTTCTCAGACCCAATTTGGTGTACGGCACTGGCCGCACATCAACGGCCGATATTCATGCAACTCATCGTGCTGCCCCGTTAACTATAGCGTAAGGGGCAGCCAGATGTGTCTTATTGGCGATGCGTCAGAATGGAGTCGACTAAGCCATACTCTACCGCTTCGCTGGCAGAGAGGAAACGATCGCGCTCAGTGTCGCGTTCGATCTCTTCCAGTGATTTGCCGGTATGTTCAGCCATCAACTCATTCATACGCTGCTTCACTTTCAGAATTTCACGCGCATGGATTTCAATATCCGTCGCCTGGCCCTGATAACCGCCCAGCGGCTGGTGAATCATGACGCGGGAATTCGGCAGGCAGAAGCGCTTACCTTTAGTACCTGCAGTCAGCAGGAACGCACCCATCGAACAAGCCTGACCCATACAAATGGTGCTGACGTCCGGCTTGATAAATTTCATAGTGTCATAAATCGACATCCCGGCAGTAATCACGCCGCCTGGCGAGTTAATGTAGAGATAAATGTCTTTTTCAGGATTCTCAGCTTCCAGAAACAGCATCTGCGCCACGATCAGGTTGGCCATATGATCTTCAACCTGGCCGGTCAGGAAGATCACACGCTCTTTGAGCAGGCGGGAGTAAATGTCGTATGAACGCTCGCCGCGCGAGGTTTGTTCGACCACCATTGGCACCAGCGCCATGTGCGGTGCAGTAAATTCACGATCGCCACTGTATGACATTACCGTCTCCTGATAAATTTCATTGGCAACATTCTGTACCGATATTACGTGAGGCGCGTCGGGAAAACTATGCGCTGCCTTCTCACTCCGACATAACAGGACGGTTAATCAGCCAGTCTCACTGTTTTCATGCATTCTCCCTGTATCTGGGGATGCTGCCCAGTTGTTTCAAGCATAACAACCTTTTGCCCATTCGCTAACACGGAAAAAGAGCTTAGCGAACAATTTGCCGATTAATTAGGCAAATAGAGGACAAATCTGTGCGGTTAGCGCCTTAAAACGAAAAAGCCCGCGACTTTTCAGTCGCGGGCTTCGCACTTTCGGTTAACTAACGAATCAGGCCGCTGAGGTCTGGTTCATCAGTTCCTGGAAGTTGGTTGCTTTATCGGTCACTTTGGCTTTCGCCAGAACCGCTTCAACAGCCTGCTCTTCCAGTGCAACGTTGCGCATGTTGTTCATCAGCTCGTTGTTCTTGCTGTAGAACTCGATCACTTCCTGCGGATCTTCGTACGCAGAAGCCATCTCTTCGATCAGCGCTTTAACGCGATCTTCGTCTGCTTTCAGCTCGTTGATGCGAATCACTTCGCCCAGCAGCAGACCAACAACAACGCGACGTTTAGCCTGCTCTTCGAACAGCTCACGTGGCAGCTCGAAAGCTTGCTTCTCGTTGCCACCAAAACGCTGAGCAGCCTGACGGCGCAGCACGTCGATTTCGCTGTCGATCAACGCCACTGGCACGTCGATGTCGTTAGCTTCAACCAGACCATCAATCGCCTGAGATTTCACGCGGTTACGGATAGCGCCTTTCAGCTCGCGATCCATGTTCTTACGCACTTCTGCACGCAGACCGGCAACGGAACCATCTTCAACGCCAAAGCGCTTGATGAACTCTTCAGTCAGTTCTGGCAGCTCGCGAGTTTCCACTTTTTTCAGCACGATTTCGAACTTCGCGTCTTTCCCTTTCAGGGTTTCAGCGTGGTAATCGTCCGGGAATTTCACGTCGATAGTGAAGGTTTCGCCCGCTTTGTGGCCAACAACACCTTCTTCGAAGCCTGGGATCATACGACCCTGGCCCATCGCCAGTACGAAGTCAGACGCTTTGCCGCCTTCGAACTCTTCGCCGTCTACTGAACCGGAGAAGTCGATGGTTGCGCGATCTTCAGCAGTCGCTGCTGCATCGCTCTCTTTCCAGGTCGCCTGCTGCTTCTGCAGGGTTTCCAGCATGGTATCAACGTCAGCATCGGTGACTTCAACCACTGGCTTCTCGACTTCGATAGCATCCAGGCCTTTCAGCTCAACTTCAGGATACACTTCGAACTCAACCGCGTAGGTGAAATCTTCACCTTCTTTGTACTCACCTGGCACGTAGTTTGGTGCGCCAGCTGGGTTGATTTTCTCTTTGATGATGGCGTCAACGAAGTTGCGCGTCATCAGCTCGCCCAGCACGTCCTGGCGAACAGAAGCACCGTAGCGCTGAGAAATGATGTTTGCCGGCACTTTGCCTTTACGGAAACCGTCGATACGGACTTTCTTAGCCACTTCCACCAGTTCTTTCTTCACTGCGCTTTCGATGCTGTCAGCTGCAACAGTAATCGAAATGCGACGGCCCAGACCCTGAGTGGTTTCTACTGAAACTGTCATCTTGTTACCTCAAAAAATCACGTGCTCGGTCAACTTCAGACACCACACATTAAATGCGCCGTATCCAACAATCGGGACGGCCTCTGCAGGCAGAACCTAATCCCTGTCACCAGAAGCGTCCCGAAGACATTCCGGAAAAATAGACGCCGCATTATAGCGGCATCGCTGGAATGAGTCGAGGCTGCAAACTCACCACTTTTTAGCGGTTTTGCTGCTTTTTTGCGCCATGGATCGCGTTTGAGGGTAATAGATGAAAAGAAAACGGCCCGCAGGCCGTTTTGAGAGAGGATGAAGTGTGAACTTAGGCGAGGGTACCCGCTCCACGACAGTTCGGTGACGCCAGCACGGTATCTTGCAAGCCATCCCACTCTTTTTGCGTGTAAGTGTGTAGTGCCAGTGCGTGCACGCTCCCTGCTAACTCTTCGGTCAATTCGCCATAAATGGCGCGATGACGCTGCAGGAATCGCTGGCCGGTAAACACATCGCTGACAATCACCACTTTAAAGTGGCTTTCAGAACCAGCGGGCACGTTATGACGATAGCTTTCATCATGCACTTCGAGATGTGCAGGTTCAAACGCCTTACGCAGCTTTTCTTCTATTTGTTCGCGAATCATTGTTAACACTCCTCAACGGCGAGCGCTGTGCCCATCTGTTTAAATATTAGTAGGTTTTTTGCCCAACCCGCAGGCGCGTCGGAAATAATTCCTGATCTGCTGCGCATCTTAACGGGCTTATTCTTCAGGTCAACGCTGTTGCATGACCGTCTGTCCGAAAAAAGCCTTTACAATCAATTTCCACTGGCACGGGGCTTTTTTCGCCGTCGCGCAATGCTATGATGGCCGCAGTTTTGCAAACCAACCCATATGCTAACGAGAATGAGTATGTTGAAAAAACTGTTATTCCCTCTGCTGGCTGCATTTATTTTGGCCGGCTGCGCCAGCAATAACACCACCCTGAACATTCAGCCTAAGATCCAGCTGCCACAGCAAGATCCAGGTCTGATGGGTGCGACCATCAGCGTTAACGGTGCCGATCAGCGTTCCGATCAGGCTCTGGCAAAAGTGAATCGTGACGGCCAGTTAGTCACCTTGACCCCATCGCGTGATCTGCGTTTCCTGTTGCAGGAAGTGCTGGAGAAGCAGATGACAGCACGCGGTTACATGATCGGACCAAACGGTGCGGTTGACCTGCAGATTGTCGTCAATGGTCTTTACGCGGATGTGACACAAGGTAACGTGCGTTACAGCATTACCACCAAGGCTGACATTTCCATCATCGCGACCGCGAAAAACGGCAACAAGCAGGTTAAAAACTATCGTCAGACTTACAGCGTAGAAGGCGCATTTACCGCCACTAACGCGAAGATCACCAACGCGGTTAACTCAACCCTGAGTGACGTGATTGCTGATATGGCGCAGGACACCAGCGTTCACGAATTCATTAAACAGAACGCCCGCTAATTCCTCAGCTATTCTGCCCGGTCATCTTTGGCCGGGCATCATTTCAGGTTGGTTATGACTTCTCACTATCTGCGCATTTTCACCCAACGTAATGCAGCCGTATTACTGCTGCTCGGTTTTGCTTCCGGACTGCCTTTAGCACTCACGGCCGGGACCCTACAGGCGTGGATGACCGTAGAGAATGTCGATCTGAAAACCATCGGTTTCTTCTCCCTTGTCGGCCAGGCTTATGTATTTAAGTTCCTGTGGTCGCCGATGATGGATCGCTATACCCCGCCGTTTCTTGGCCGTCGCCGTGGCTGGTTACTGGTCACTCAACTCGCACTGATCGCCGGTATTATCGCCATGGGCTTTATGCAGCCTTCGCGCGATCTGACGCTGCTGGCTGCCCTGGCCGTGCTGGTTGCCTTCTGTTCTGCATCGCAGGATATCGTGTTTGATGCCTGGAAAACCGATGTGCTACCGCCAGAAGAACGGGGCAGCGGAGCCGCGATTACTGTGTTGGGTTATCGCCTGGCGATGCTGATTTCAGGCGGTCTGGCGCTGTGGCTGGCCGATCGTTACCTGGGGTGGCAGGCGACTTACTGGTTAATGGCACTGTTGATGTTGCCAGGTTTGATTGCGACATTGCTGGCCAAAGAGCCCGCAGCACCCGCGCGTGAGCCGCACACCCTGCGTCAGGCCGTTTCGTTCCCGCTCAAAGACTTCTTCCTGCGTAACAATGCCTGGCTGCTGATCACCTTAATCATCCTTTATAAGCTGGGTGATGCTTTTGCTGCGTCGCTCACCACCACCTTCCTGATTCGCGGCGTAGGTTTCAGCGCCGGCGATGTCGGACTGGTGAATAAAACGCTGGGATTGCTGGCAACCATCATTGGTGCGCTGTACGGCGGTGTGCTGATGCAACGCCTGAGCCTGTTCCGTGCCCTGATGATTTTCGGCATTCTTCAGGCCGTTTCCAACTTCGCTTACTGGCTATTGGCCGTGACGCCGCCTCATTTATGGAGCATGGCGAGCGCAGTGTTCATAGAAAATCTTTGTGGGGGGATGGGCACCGCCGCGTTTGTGGCGCTGCTGATGACATTGTGCAATAAGTCGTTTTCCGCAACGCAGTTCGCGCTGCTCTCTGCCCTTTCCGCCGTCGGGCGTGTTTACGTCGGACCCGCAGCGGGATGGCTGGTCGAGCTGTGGGGCTGGCCGACCTTCTATGCTTTCACCGTGTTTGCAGGCGTGCCCGGTTTATTGCTGCTGTGGATTAGCCGCAGCACCCTGCAAGCCATTCAGCAGAGCGGAGAGTTTATGATACGAACCCGCTGGCCGCAGGGCTATCGCTGGACAGTGCGTCTGTTCAGCTTCGGAAGTGGCCTGCTGGCACTCTGGTTGGTGATGCTAGCCCTGAATGCAGCGGGCGTCTGGCATGTCAATGCGCTGCTGACACCACTTTTTGAGATGGGCATGGCACTGGCGCTGGTGGCCGTGGCGCTAGGTGTGATTCTGGATTGTCTGGCATTAAGAAAAATGCCGGGAAAAAATCTGAGTTAAGTAATGATAATTTGCCAGCGGCTAAATATTTGGCTAAAAAAATAACAACGAACTCATTTTAACGAATAGCATTTTTTTCATCGCGAAAAAGAAACATTAAATTAACAACCCTGGATTATATTTAAATCCGGTGCGCAATTACTTTGTAGAAAACTCATCACCCAAATGCTACACAATTGTTAAATAAATGAGCATTAATAGTACGGTTTATGCTTTCCCTGATTTTTCTGCGGTTTCTATCATTGTTTTTTGTTATATTGATGCCAACTGCTTGTCGCAATTAATAATTTGTCACCCTGCGCAACATCTGTGACACCCTTAGCAAAAGGTGTCAACAGCCTTCTGACACATCCTTAAGCTGGTTTACACTGCATAAACCTTCCCGTAAAATGCGCGCACACTTAAACGACAATAGAGCCCTTTGTCATTGAGGTCGTTAAATGAGACTCAGGAAATACAATAAAAGTTTGGGGATTTTGTCATTAATTGCAGGCGCTGTATTACTCAGTGGCTGCGATAGTGCGTTGTTAAATCCCAAAGGACAGATTGCACTGGAGCAACGTTCGCTGATTCTGACAGCTTTTGGCTTGATGATGATCGTGGTTATCCCGGCAGTCTTCATGGCAGTATTCTTTGCCTGGAAATATCGGGCAACCAATACTAATGCGACTTATAGCCCTAACTGGTCACACTCTAACAAAGTGGAAGCCGTGGTCTGGACGATTCCAATCCTGATCATTATCTTCCTCGGCGTGCTGACCTGGAAATCAACCCACGCACTTGAGCCAAGCAAACCGCTGGTCTCTGATGTGAAGCCGGTTGAGATCGATGTGGTTGCGCTGGACTGGAAATGGCTGTTTATCTACCCGGAACAGGGTATTGCAACCGTGAACCAGATTGCCTTCCCGGCAAATACTCCGGTGAACTTCAAGATCACCTCCAACTCCGTAATGAACTCCTTCTTTATTCCTACGCTCGGTAGCCAGATCTACGCCATGGCGGGCATGCAGACTAAACTGCACCTGATCGCCAATGAGCCAGGAACATTCGACGGTATCTCTGCGAACTTCAGTGGTCGCGGTTTCTCTGGCATGAAGTTCAAAGCCATTGCAACCAAAGACGATGCGGAATTCCAGCAGTGGGTGGCTAAAGTTAAAGCAGCACCTAACGCGCTGACCACCATGGATGATTTCGAGAAACTGGCTGCGCCAAGCGAAAATCACCCGGTGGAATATTTCTCAACTGCGAATCCAGAACTGTTCAAGCAGGTTATTGATAAGTTCATGATGAGCCACGGGAAGATGGACATGCCAGAGCACAAAGGCATGGACATGAATCACGCCGCTGCTGCGGGAGCCGAGGAATAATACGATGTTCGGAAAATTAACACTGGATGCAGTGCCATACCACGAACCCATTATCGTGGTAACGGTAGCCGCAATCATCTTAGGTGGTCTGGCACTGGTTGCCGCGATTACTTATTTTGGTAAGTGGCAATACCTGTGGTCAGAATGGTTCACCTCCATTGACCACAAAAAACTGGGTATCATGTACATCATCATGGCTTTCGTCATGCTGCTGCGCGGCTTTGCCGATGCAGTAATGATGCGTACCCAACAAGTGATGGCTTCCGCAGGTGAAGCCGGCATATTACCACCGCACCACTACGACCAGATCTTCACCGCGCACGGCGTGATCATGATCTTCTTCGTGGCGATGCCTTTCGTGGTAGGTCTGATGAACATCGCGGTACCGCTGCAAATCGGTGCACGTGACGTTGCCTTCCCGTTCCTGAACAACCTGAGTTTCTGGTTTACCGCGATCGGTGTGATCCTGGTGAACATTTCTCTGGGTGTGGGCGAGTTCGCACAGACTGGCTGGTTGGCTTATCCACCGCTTTCGGGCGCGGAATACAGTCCTGGCGTCGGGGTCGATTATTGGATCTGGAGTCTCCAGCTATCCGGTATCGGTACGACACTGACCGGTATCAACTTCTTCGTGACCATTCTGAAGATGCGTGCACCGGGTATGGACCTGTTCAAGATGCCAGTATTCACCTGGGCATCACTGTGTACCAACGTCCTGATCATCGCTGCGTTCCCGGTTCTGACCGTCACGCTGGCACTGTTGACGCTTGACCGTTACCTCGGCTTCCATTTCTTCACCAATGAAATGGGCGGTAACATGATGATGTATGTCAACCTGATTTGGGTCTGGGGTCACCCGGAAGTATACATCCTCGTTCTGCCGGTATTCGGTGTGTTCGCGGAAGTCACTGCAACCTTCTCCAAAAAGCGTCTGTTCGGTTACACCTCTCTGGTGTGGGCGACCATCGCAATTACCGTTCTGTCGTTCATCGTTTGGCTGCACCACTTCTTCACCATGGGTGCCGGCGCCAACGTTAACGCCTTCTTCGGTATTATGACGATGATCATCGCCATTCCGACCGGCGTGAAAATCTTCAACTGGCTGTTCACCATGTATCAGGGTCGCGTTGAGTTCCACTCAGCGATGCTGTGGACAATCGGCTTCCTGGTCACCTTCTCTATTGGTGGTATGACCGGTGTTCTGCTGGCCGTTCCAGGTGCGGACTTCATTCTGCACAACAGCTTGTTCCTGATTGCACACTTCCATAACGTGATTATCGGTGGTGTGGTGTTCGGTTGTATGGCTGGCGTGACCTACTGGTTCCCGAAAGCATTCGGCTTCACCCTGAACGAAAAATGGGGTATCCGTGCATTCTGGTTCTGGATCATTGGTTTCTTCGTTGCCTTCATGCCGCTGTACGCACTGGGCTTCATGGGTATGACCCGTCGTATCAGCCAGGACATCGATCCTCAGTTCCACTCACTGCTGGTTGTTGCAGCAGGCGGTGCGGCACTGATTGCATGCGGTATCCTGTGCCAGCTGACTCAGTTCTACGTTTCTGTGCGTGACCGCGACCAGAACCGCGATCTGACCGGTGACCCGTGGGGTGGTCGTACGCTGGAGTGGGCAACCTCTTCACCGCCTCCGTTCTATAACTTTGCTGTTATCCCTGAAATCCACGAGCGCGATGCGTTCTGGGAAATGAAAGAGAAAGGCGAAGCCTATAAGCAACCAGAAAAATATGAAGAAATTCATATGCCGAAAAACAGCGGCGCAGCCCTGATTATCGCAGCCTTCATGACTGTGTTTGGTTTCGCGATGATCTGGCATATCTGGTGGCTGGCTGGCCTTACCTTCCTGGCCACAATTGTGACCTGGATTGTGAAGAGCTTCGATGAAGACGTGGATTACTACGTTCCGGTTGCTGAAGTCGAGCAGATCGAGAAGAAGCACTTTGACGAAATCAGCAAAGCAGGTCTGAAATAATGTCAACTGAAACTGCAAAACACCACCACGACGCCCATGCGGAGCATGGGCATCACGATGCAGGAGCCAATAAAGTCTTTGGCTTCTGGATCTACCTGATGAGTGACTGCATTATCTTCGCAACCCTGTTTGCGACCTATGCAGTTATGGTCAATAACACTGCCGGTGGTCCGGCAGGTAAAGACATCTTTGAACTGCCGTTTGTGCTGGTTGAAACCGCGCTGCTGCTGCTCAGCTCCATTACTTATGGAATGGCAGTGATCGCGATGAACAACCAGAACAAAGGTTCAGTCATCAGCTGGTTGGCTCTGACCTTCCTGTTTGGTGCTGGATTCATCGGCATGGAAATCTATGAATTCCATCACCTGATCCTGGAAGGCTTCGGTCCTGACCGCAGTGGTTTCCTGTCCGCGTTCTTTACGCTGGTCGGTACCCACGGTCTGCACGTGACCTCTGGCCTGATCTGGATGGCAGTGATGATGTTCCAGATTTCTAAACGTGGTCTGACTGCAACCAACCGCACCCGCATCATGTGCCTGAGCTTGTTCTGGCACTTCCTGGATGTGGTTTGGATCTGCGTATTCACCGTTGTCTATCTGATGGGAGCCATGTAATGAGTCATTCAGTTAACGAACATGGCGCTTCTCACGGTAGCGTGAAGTCTTACATGATCGGCTTCATCCTCTCTATCATCCTGACCGGTATTCCGTTCTGGATGGTAATGGATGGCGGCGCATCACACGGCACGATTCTGGGTGTGGTTCTGGTGTGTGCGGTGGTTCAGGTGTTAGTGCACCTGGTCTACTTCCTGCACTTAGACAGCAAGTCAGAGGGTGGCTGGAACATGGTGGCGATAGTCTTCTCAGCACTCATCATTCTGATTGTTGTTGTCGGCTCACTGTGGATCATGTGGAACCTCAACTACAACATGATGGCCGACTAAAGAGTCACACGTAATGATTAAGCAATACCTGCAAGTAACAAAACCAGGAATTATTTTCGGCAACTTAATTTCTGTGATCGGTGGATTCTTGCTGGCTTCGAAAGGCAGCATTGATTACCCCCTGTTTCTCTATTCACTGGTGGGCGTTTCGCTGGTTGTCGCATCGGGTTGTGTATTCAACAACGTGATTGACCGCGACATCGATATCAAAATGGAGAGAACGCGGAACCGTGTTCTGGTCAAAGGCCTGATCTCGGCGAAAGTAAGCCTGGTTTATGCAACCGCATTGGGTATTGCTGGCTTTGCGTTGCTGTATTTCGGCGCTAACCCGCTGGCCATGTGGCTGGCGGTGATGGGCTTCGTTGTCTATGTGGGCATTTACAGCCTGTATATGAAACGCAACTCCGTGTATGGCACGCTGATCGGTAGCCTCTCTGGTGCAGCACCGCCAGTGATTGGCTACTGCGCAGTGACCAACCAGTTTGATGCTGGCGCCCTGATCTTATTGGCTATCTTTAGCCTGTGGCAGATGCCGCACTCGTACGCGATTGCGATTTTCCGCTTCAAGGATTATCAGGCGGCTAACATCCCGGTTCTGCCTGTCGTGAAAGGTATCTCGGTAGCCAAAAATCATATTACGCTATACATCCTGGCGTTCATGATTGCTACGCTGATGCTGACACTCGGCGGTTACGCGGGCTATAAGTATCTGGTGGTCGCAGCAGCGGTCAGCGTGTGGTGGCTGGGCATGGCGCTTTCAGGTTACAAAACTTCAAACGATAAAGTTTGGGCGCGTAAACTGTTTGTGTTCTCGATTGTCGCTATCACAGCATTGAGCGTGATGATGTCGGTTGATTTTATGACGCCGGCCTCTAAAGACCTGCTGACTTACGTCTGGTAATACAGCTCCGCAACACCAGAAAGGGCGCGAATTTCGCGCCCTTTCTTTTTGTTACCACTGCTTAACAACAATTGTTTTACCCGCCCTGCCCTGCTCCCTAAAATGAGAGCTAAATGCCCGGAATAATTCGAGATGCAGGAAGGCGGCAAGTGCATGAATCCCTGGGAGCTGACTAAAGTAAGTGACCTGGGTGAACGTGCGCAGCCAACGCATCTGCGGCTTGAAGTATAAAGGGCATAAACTTACAGAGGTTGGAATGAACGACAATAAAATGACGCCAGTAGAGCTTCGGGCTACATGGGGTTTAGGCACAGTTTTTTCCCTGCGCATGCTGGGAATGTTTATGGTCCTGCCGGTACTCACCACGTACGGTATGGCGTTGCAGGGAGCCAGTGAAACCTTAATTGGTCTGGCAATTGGCATCTATGGTCTGGCGCAAGCCGTATTCCAGATTCCGTTTGGTCTGCTGTCCGATCGCGTCGGTCGCAAACCGCTCATTGTTGGCGGGCTGTTAGTGTTCGTGCTGGGCAGTATTATCGCGGCGATGACCACCTCAATCTGGGGCGTGATCCTGGGTCGTGCTTTGCAAGGCTCAGGCGCAATTGCCGCTGCAGTCATGGCGCTACTCTCAGATCTCACTCGCGAACAAAACCGCACTAAAGCAATGGCGTTTATTGGCATCAGTTTCGGTGTGACCTTTGCTATTGCGATGGTGGTAGGCCCAATTGTTACCCATGCTCTGGGTTTGCATGCACTGTTCTGGATGATCGCTATTCTGGCCTCGCTGGGCATTGTTATCACGCTATTGGTGGTGCCGAGCGCACCGAATCACGTGCTTAACCGTGAGTCCGGCATGGTAAAAGCCAGCATTCGTGAAGTGTTAGCCAACCCTAAACTCCTGAAATTAAACATCGGTATTCTTTGCCTGCATATCCTGCTGATGTCGAGTTTTGTGGCTTTGCCAGGCCAGTTTGAACAAGCGGGCTTCCCGGCATCTGAACACTGGAAAGTCTATTTGGTCACCATGCTGGTCGCTTTCGTTCTGGTGGTGCCTTTCATCATCTATGCCGAAGTGAAACGCCGCATGAAGCGCGTTTTTGTTACCTGCGTGGCACTGATCATTATCGCGGAAATCGTACTGTGGGGTGCGGCTGGTCATTTCTGGACGCTGGTGATTGGCGTGCAGCTATTCTTCCTCGCCTTCAACCTGATGGAAGCTATTCTGCCTTCGCTGATCAGTAAAGAATCACCGCCGGGCTACAAAGGTACAGCGATGGGCATTTACTCCACCAGCCAGTTCATTGGCGTGGCGATTGGCGGCAGCATGGGCGGTTGGATCTTCGGTCACTTTGATGCGCAGACGGTGTTTCTGGTGGGTGCGATTGTCGCGGCAGCCTGGTTGTTTGTGGCGATGTCGATGCAAGAGCCGCCTTACGTCAGCAGCCTGCGCATGGTACTCAGTGATGCCGTATTAGCGGTGCCTAACCTTGAGAAGCGTTTAAAAGCGCAGCCGGGTGTCTCTTCAGTATTTATCGTGCCGGAAGAGAAAAGTGCTTACATCAAGATCGACAGTAAAGTGACGAGCCGCGTCGAAATCGAAGCGCTGCTCGCCAGCTGTTAGTTAGTAGTCACACACTCTGTGGCGGCGCGATTAACCGCTCCGCCACAAACCATCACGCTAATTAAAGCGACATATCCACCACGATACGCCCTTCAATTTTTCCCGCATGCATACGCGCAAAAATGTCGTTAATGTTGGTCAGCGGTTCAACCGCCACGTTGGCTTTCACTTTGTGACGACCGGCGAAATCTAACGCTTCCTGGAGATCTTTACGCGTGCCCACAATTGAACCGCGCACCGTAATCCCGTCCAGCACCATATCGAAAATCGACAAATCAAATTTGCCCGGTGGCAGACCGTTCAGCACCATGGTGCCGCCACGGCGCATGGTGCCAATCGCCTGCTCAAACGCTTTCGGTGATACGGCCGTAACCAGCACGCCATGCGCACCACCAAAACTTTCCTGGAACACTTTTGCGGGATCGACGTTCTTCGCATTCGCTACCACACTGGCACCAAGCCGCTTAGCAAACGCCAGTTTCTCATCGTCAATATCCACCGCAGCCACATTCAGTCCCATCGCCACCGCGTACTGCACCGCCATATGACCTAAACCTCCAATACCGGACACCACTACCCAATCGCCTGGCTTGGTATCGGTCATTTTCAGGCCTTTGTACACCGTCACACCGGCACACAGAATTGGTGCGATTTCGTTGTAATCGATGTTTTCCGGGATGATGCCGACATAGTTCGCATCCGCGAGGCAATATTCTGCGAAACTGCCGTTCACCGAATAACCGGCATTCTGCTGTGACAGGCACAGGGTTTCCCAACTATCCAGACAGTGCTCGCAGTGGCCGCATGCGGAATAGAGCCACGGCACACCCACACGATCGCCCAGTTTTAAATGCTTCACTCCTTCACCGAGCGCGACTACCTGCCCTACGCCTTCGTGGCCGGGAATAAACGGAGGGTTTGGTTTAATCGGCCAGTCACCTTCGGCAGCATGTAAGTCGGTATGGCACACGCCGGTCGCGGCGATTTTCACCAGGATCTGGCCCGGTCCAACTTGCGGTACTGGCACCTGCTCAATCACTAACGGTTCGCCAAAGGCTTTAACAACAGCGGCTTTCATGGTGGTTTTGATTTGCATATTCATCTTTCACTCTCCATTTGATCGGATGCGGACTCAGAACAGGCCCAAAGGCGCAGTGCCATAGCTGACCAGCAGATTTTTGGTTTGTTGATAGGTGCTGAGCGCCATTTTGTGCGTCTCGCGCCCCACTCCCGATTGCTTGTAGCCACCGAAAGCTGCGTGTGCGGGATAGATGTGATAGCAGTTGGTCCAGACACGACCGGCTTTGATGCCACGTCCCATGCGATACGCCAGATTGGTATCACGCGTCCACACGCCCGCCCCGAGGCCAAACTGGGTTTCGTTGGCAATCGACAAGGCTTCCGCTTCATCTTTAAAGGTGGTGATGCCGATAACCGGCCCAAAAATCTCTTCCTGGAAACACCGCATCTGGTTGCTGCCTTTAATCAGGGTTGGCTGGATATAGAATCCGTTATCCAGTTCGGCAGCGACGTTGGCGCGATCGCCTCCGGTAAGAATTTGCCCCCCTTCGTCGCGCGCGATGTTGATGTAAGACAGGATTTTGTCGAATTGCTGACGGGAAGCCTGAGCACCGATCATGGTGTCAGTATCCAGCGGATCGCCCCGACGGATGTTTGCCACTTTCTCCATCACCCGCGCCATAAACGGCTCATAGATCGATTCATGGATCAACGCACGTGATGGACAAGTACAGACCTCGCCCTGGTTGAAGAAACCGAGCACCAGCCCTTCCACCGCTTTTTCGATAAAGTCCGATTCACCGTCCATCACATCGGCAAAGTAGATGTTCGGCGACTTGCCGCCCAGCTCGACGGTGCAAGGAATGATGTTTTCAGCCGCGCACGCCATAATATGACGGCCCACTGGCGTAGAACCGGTGAACGCGATTTTGGCGATACGTTTGCTGGTGGCCAGCGCTTCACCGGCTTCACGGCCAAAGCCCTGCACCACGTTAAGCACGCCGGCCGGGAACAGATCGCCGATCAATTCCATCAATAGCGTGATGGCCAGTGGCGTTTGTTCGGCCGGTTTCAGCACCACGCAGTTACCTGCCGCCAGCGCCGGAGCCAGTTTCCATGCCGCCATTAACAGCGGGAAGTTCCACGGGATGATCTGCCCGACCACGCCCAGCGGTTCGTGGAAGTGATAAGCAACGGTGGTTTCATCAATCTCAGCGGTGCTGCCTTCCTGCGCACGCAGACAACCGGCGAAGTAGCGGAAGTGATCCACCGCCAGCGGCAGGTCGGCGTTGAGGGTTTCGCGGATCGGTTTGCCGTTGTCCCAGCTCTCCGCCACAGACAACATTTCGAGGTTTTGTTCAATGCAGTCGGCCACCTGCAGCAGCAGATTGGCACGATGTTGCACGCTGGTTTTTCCCCAGGCGTCAGCGGCCTGATGAGCAGCGTCCAGTGCTAAATCGATATCCCGCGCGTCAGAACGCGGAAACTGCGCAATATCGCTGCCATCAACAGGCGAGGTGTTCGTAAAATACTGGCCGCTGAGCGGCTCTGTGAATTTGCCCGCAATAAAATTGCCGTAGGTCGCTTTAAAAGTGACCAAAGCGCCGGGCGTGCCGGGATGTGCATAACGCATCGCAAACTCCTTCGTGTAGGGTCGTTTATTGTTAGCTGGCAGCGGCAACCTGTGGGTCAACAGATTGAACAGCCCGCTGCCGTACATACCTATTGCAGCGGGCGTGCCAGTTTTTTTCAGCTTGCGAATTTTCGAAAAATCGTTTTATCTATCATCGATTTATAAAACCAATAGCCCTTTTAAACGCGCGGTTTCTGCCACCAAAATCCTCATCTGTGTTGCGTATCGCAACACCGCAGAAACCAAGCCGCTACAATGCTGCAACACTTTCGCTTAGGCATGAGGTTACCAATGCAGGGAAATTCAGCCGCGTCTGCCGTTAATACCAACCCGCTTTTGAGCGACTCCTGGTTTCGTAGCCAGCTGTATGGTCTCGACCGCACCGCCGATGATTTTCCTCGCGTCCGCCAGGGTGAGCTGGCTGATGTGCTGGCCAGTAATGCCGGGCTACAACAATTCGCCCAGCCGGTGATCAAACAGCTGGCGCAGAAACTGGCGGAAAAACAATCCGTAGTGATTCTTTCTGATGCCACCGGACTGGTACTGAATACCTTTGGCGACATGCAATCGATGGAGAAAGCGCAGCGATTCGCCCTCGCCCCTGGCAATTTGTGGAGCGAATGCGGGCGCGGCACCAATGCGATTGGCACCGCGCTAGCGATTGACGATGGCTGTGAAATTGAAGGCCAGCAACATTTTCTCACCTTGAATCAGGGGCTCTACTGCGCCGCCATGCCGTTGCAGATGCCCAACGGTCAGATTGCGGGCGTGCTGGATATCTCTGGCCCAGCGCACTTCCCGCATCCGCAAACGTTTCAGTGGGTCAAAGCCGCCGCTAAACAGATCGAGTATTTGTGGGTTAAGCAAAGCCTGCATCCCCAACAATGGTTGATGAGCCTGCACGTTGAGCCGCACGGCATTGATACCAGTGATGAGTTGCTGCTGGTGTTCTCCGATAATGTGCTCACCGCCGCAAACCGCCTGGCGATGCGTGAACTCAATCTCACCACCGGGCAGTTGGGCACCCTGACATTCCAGCAGCTGTTTGATCAGCTCGAACAGCAGGCCAACACCATTCCTTTACCGATTCATTTCGCACAACAGCGCTACTACTTCCGCCTGCGCGCTCCGCACCGCACCCACTTTGCTACGCCAAGTGAACCCAGCGTGGAGCTTCCCTTCTCACTGGGTCGCGATGGCGAGAAAATGGTGCGTCTGATGAATGCCGGTGTGTCGTTGTGCATTCACGGTGAAACCGGCAGCGGTAAAGAGTATGTCAGCCGTGCGCTGCATCAACAGAGTCGCTGGCGTGAGGGCAAATTTGTCGCCATCAACTGCGCTGCCATTCCGGAAGCGTTGATTGAATCCGAGCTATTTGGTTATCAGCCTGGTGCCTTTACCGGAGCCAGCAAAAATGGCTACATCGGTAAAATCCGCGAGGCGGATGGTGGCGTGCTGTTTCTTGATGAAATTGGAGATATGCCGCTGGCGCTACAAACCCGTTTGCTGCGCGTGCTGCAGGAAAAAGAGGTCGCGCCGCTCGGTTCCAGTCGCAGCTGGCCGGTGAATTTTGCCGTGATCTGCGCAACACACCGTGATTTGGCGCAGCGTGTGGCCGAGGGCGAGTTCCGCGAGGATCTTCTCTATCGCTTGCAGGAATTTTCCATGACCATCCCGCCGTTGCGTGCCTGGCCAGATATCGAAGACTTTATTGGTCGGTTGTGGATTGAGCTGGGCGGCGCAGATCGCGATATCCAGCTTTCTCCCGCCTTGCTGGCATCGCTGGCACAATTGCCATGGCCGGGCAACGTGCGGCAATTACGCAGTCTGTTGCGCGTGCTGCTGGCGTTGGCGGACGAAGGGGATGAAGTCACTGATGTGCATTTGCCAGCCGAATATCGTCGAGCAGCGGCGGTGCCAGCGGAAGATAAGCAGAGCCATGATGAGCGGCTGATTAGCGAAACGCTGCAACGCTTCAATGGCAATATCAGTAAAACGGCGGAGGCATTAGGTGTCGCGCGCAGCACGCTCTATCGTCGTGCCGCACGCGACAAACGCAATTAGTCGCGGAAGTTTTTGAACTGGAATGGCTGGCCGAGGTTGCCACCGCGCACCAGCGCCATTGCACCCTGCAAATCGTCGCGTGATTTACCGGTCACGCGCAACTCTTCACCCTGAATCTGCGTCTGCACTTTCAGCTTGCTGTCTTTAATCAGCTTCACCAGCTTTTTAGCGATATCGCTTTCGATACCCTTTTTCAGCTTGGCTTCTACGCTCCAGCTTTTACCGCTGTGAATGATCTCTTCTGGCACTTCAATCGCTGCGCCTTCAATGCCGCGTTTCAGCAGCTTTTCACGCAAAATATCCACCAGCTGTTTAACCTGGAAATCAGATTCGCTGGTGATTTTGATGGTCTCATTCTTTTCGTTAAGCTCAATGCTGGCGCTCACATTGCGGAAATCGAAACGGGTTGAGATTTCACGGCTGGCATTCTCCACCGCATTACGCACTTCCGGCAGTTCGACTTCGGAAACGATATCGAAAGATGGCATCTTTTCTTCTCCTGATACTAAAGTGACATGCATAATACGCGTCTTATGGCGCTAATTAAACACGATACGCGGAAAGCTATACTTAACGATGTCGTGAAATTGAGAACCCGTCAGCGGGAGGCAAAATGAAAATTACCGTGTTGGGTTGTGGCGCCCTGGGTCAAATTTGGCTCGCCGCGCTCGCACGTCAGGGACATGAGGTTCAGGGCTGGTTGCGCGTGCCGCAGCCCTATTGCTCGGTGAACGTGATTGATCCGCAAGGACAAGTCAGCAATCACACGTTTATCGCCAACGATCCGCTGTTTCTTGCCGAAAGCCAGCTGTTGCTGGTGACACTAAAAGCGCCACAGGTTTCCCCGGCGGTCAAAAACCTGCAAAGCATCCTGCCTGCTCATGCTGCCATTTTGTTATTGCACAATGGCATGGGCACGCTGGAAGAGCTGAAGGAGTTGCAGCAACCGCTGCTGCGCGGCATTACCACCCACGCGGCGATGCGCGATGGCACGGTGATCAAACACGTTGCGCAGGGCATCACACATATCGGTCCCACCGGACGTGAAAGTGCCGCGATGAGCGATATCGCCGATATCCTGCATCAGGCGCTGCCGGACGTGGCCTGGCATGACAACATTGCTTCTGCCAGCTGGCGCAAACTGGCGGTGAACTGCGTAATTAATCCGCTTACCGTTGAACACGATTGCCAGAACGGTGCCCTGCGCGCCTGGCCGCAGCAGATTGCCACGCTGTGTGAAGAGATTGCCTGGGTGATGGAGCGTGAAGGCCAGCACATTGCGGTCGATAACCTGCGCGACATCATCTATGACGTCATCGACAGCACCGCAGCGAATACCTCCTCAATGTTGCAGGATGTGCGCGCCCAGCGCCTGACAGAAATTGACTACATCACCGGCTACCTGCTGCGCCGCGCTCGCGCGCAGGGCATTGCGCTGCCGGAGAACACCCGTTTGTACGATCTGATTAAACGCAAGGAGTCCCAATATGAGCGCGACCGCATCGGTTCTGGTTTGCCTGGCACATGGCAGTGAAGAGATTGAAGCTGTCACCACTATCGACCTGCTGGTCCGCGCGGGCTTAAGCGTCACTACCGCCAGTGTCGAAAGCGATGGCACGCGCGAGATTATCTGCTCACGAGGCGTGCGCCTGCTGGCCGATGCGCCACTGGTTGAGGTGGCGGATAACGATTATGACGCCGTGGTGCTGCCCGGCGGCCTCAAGGGCGCAGAGACCTTCCGTGACAGCCCACTGCTGGTGGAAACCGTACGCCAGTTTCATTTGGCAGGGAAAATCGTTGCCGCGATTTGTGCCGCACCTGGCACGGTGCTGATTCCGCACGATCTGTTCCCGGTGGGCAATATGACCGGTTTTCCTGGCTTGCGCGACACCATCCCTGACAAACACTGGATGGATCGCCGTGTGGTATGGGATCCGCGCGTCAACCTGCTATCCAGCCAGGGGCCTGGCACTTCGATTGATTTTGCACTGAAGCTAATTGATCTGCTGGTGGATAAAGAGAAAGCGCGTGAAGTGGCGTCACAGCTGGTGTTAGCGGCGGGGATTTATAACTATCAGGAATTTGAAGAGCGTGAATAACCGCATTGTCATGCAGTAGAAAGCACTTAACGGTAGCGGCGCAATGTATTGCGCATGTCACAGTGGCAAGGTGCCGAGTGTGACACGCGCGATGAATCACGCCGTTACCAGGTTATCACCGTTACGGACGATAGACCTTCACGTTTTTAAAGCCTTGCTCATGCAGATACAACGCCTGTAAACGGCTCATCACGCCGCGGTCGCAATACAGCAGCCAGGTTTTGTTCTGATCCAAATCGCCAAACTGTGTGCTCAATTTGTAGAACGGCAGAGATTTCACATCCACGCCTTCCAGCGCCAGCGGTGATGCCTCTTGCTCATCCACAGAACGGATATCCAGCACCACATCATCTGCGGTGAACGAGACCACCGTCTCCACTTCCACCACTTCTTCCTGTGCCTTCTCCGCAATCTCGCGGATATCGACGTTGCTGGCTTCCTGCACCATGCGATTGAGGATCTCGAAATCGAAGTTTTGCTCTTCTGCTTCGATCTTCGCCTTCACCGCTTTTACCGTTGGGCTTTTCGAAATCACACCGCAATATTCCGGCATGGTTTTAGCGAAATCTTCGGTGCCGATATGGCGCGCCAAATCGATGATGTGCTCTTTATCATGCGAGATCAGCGGACGCAGGATCAGGGTATCCGAGGCGTTATCAATCAGACGCAGGTTGGTCAGTGTCTGGCTCGATACCTGGCCCAGCGCTTCACCGGTCACCAGCGCCTGAACGCCGTAGCGCTCAGC
>NZ_CAJCKS010000059.1:0-29894 GCF_903970985.1 Pantoea sp. ME81
ACTTGCTGGATTCTGGTGCCATTTATCGCGTACTTGCATTGGCTGCACTTCATCATCAGGTGGATATTGAATCCGAAGAAGCATTAGTGCCTATGGCCGCTCACCTCGACGTGCGTTTCTTGTCCGTAGAAGGTGAGATGCAGGTCATTTTAGAAGGTGAGGATGTGACCGGTGAAATCCGTACGCAGGAAGTGAGTAATACGGCTTCGCGGGTTGCTGCCTTCCCACGCGTGCGTGAAGCGCTGCTGCGTCGTCAGCGAGCATTCCGTGAAGAGCCGGGCTTAATTGCAGATGGTCGTGATATGGGCACAGTCGTGTTCCCCGATGCACCGGTAAAAATCTTCCTTGATGCAAGTTCAGAAGAGCGTGCTCATCGGCGTATGCTACAGTTGCAGGAGAAGGGCTTTAATGTTAACTTTGATCGCCTTTTATCCGAGATAAAGGAACGCGACGACCGCGATCGTAATCGTGCTATCGCGCCTTTAGTGCCTGCCGCTGATGCTCTGGTGCTGGATTCGACCAGTATGTCCATTGAGCAAGTGATTGAAAAGGCACTTGATTATGCCCGCCAAAAGCTGGGCATTTAATCTATTCGGTAACTGAATTGTAGTAACCCTGTACCACGGATCCGGTGCTGGGCATGTGAAACAACCCCATCCGACAATGACGTCAGGTGGACGTTAAATTGAAGAATCCTAAGATTATCAATATGACTGAATCTTTTGCTCAACTATTTGAAGAATCACTGAAAGAAATCGAAACCCGTCCGGGTTCCATCGTTCGTGGCGTTGTTGTCTCTATCGACAAAGACGTAGTCCTGGTTGATGCGGGTCTGAAATCTGAGTCTGCAATTCCTGCAGAGCAGTTCAAGAACGCAGCCGGCGAACTGGAAATCCAGGTTGGCGACGAAGTTGACGTTGCGCTTGACGCAGTTGAAGACGGCTTCGGTGAAACCCTGCTGTCCCGTGAGAAAGCTAAGCGTCACGAAGCTTGGATCACGCTGGAAAAAGCTTACGAAGAAGCTGAAACTGTTACCGGTGTTATCAACGGCAAAGTTAAAGGTGGCTTCACAGTTGAGCTGAACGGTATTCGTGCGTTCCTGCCAGGTTCACTGGTTGACGTTCGTCCGGTTCGCGATACTCTGCACCTGGAAGGCAAAGAGCTTGAGTTCAAAGTGATCAAGCTTGATCAGAAACGTAACAACGTGGTGGTTTCTCGCCGCGCAGTTATCGAATCTGAAAACAGCGCTGAACGCGATCAGCTGCTGGAAAACCTGCAGGAAGGCATGGAAGTTAAAGGTATCGTTAAGAACCTCACTGACTACGGCGCATTCGTGGACCTGGGTGGTGTTGACGGCCTGCTGCACATCACCGATATGGCCTGGAAACGCGTTAAGCATCCAAGCGAAATCGTCAACGTGGGCGACGAAATCACTGTTAAAGTGCTGAAGTTCGACCGCGAGCGTACTCGTGTATCTCTGGGCCTGAAACAGCTGGGCGAAGATCCATGGGTTGCTATCGCTAAGCGTTACCCAGAAGGCACCAAGCTGACTGGCCGTGTAACCAACCTGACCGACTACGGCTGCTTCGTTGAAATCGAAGAAGGCGTTGAAGGCTTGGTACACGTTTCTGAAATGGACTGGACCAACAAAAACATTCACCCATCTAAAGTTGTTAACGTGGGCGACGTTGTTGAAGTTATGGTTCTGGACATCGACGAAGAACGTCGTCGTATCTCCCTGGGTCTGAAGCAGTGCAAAAACAACCCATGGCAGCAGTTCGCTGAGACCCACAACAAAGGCGATCGCGTTGAAGGTAAAATCAAGTCAATCACTGACTTCGGTATCTTCATCGGCCTGGATGGTGGCATCGACGGTCTGGTTCACCTGTCAGACATCTCCTGGAACGCGACTGGCGAAGAAGCCGTTCGTGAGTACAAAAAAGGCGACGAAATCGCTGCTGTTGTACTGCAGGTTGATGCAGAGCGCGAGCGCATCTCTCTGGGCGTGAAGCAGTTGGCTGAAGATCCATTCAACAACTACATCACCCTGAACAAGAAAGGCGCTATCGTTAACGGTAAAGTAACTGCAGTAGACGCTAAAGGTGCTACAGTAGAATTGGCTGATGGCGTTGAAGGTTACCTGCGCGCTTCAGAAGCTTCACTGGACCGTATCGAAGATGCAACTCTGGTTCTGAGTGTTGGTGACGACGTTGAAGCTAAATTCACCGGCGTTGACCGTAAGAACCGCGTTGTAAGCCTGTCTGTTCGTGCTAAAGACCAGGCTGATGAGAAAGAAGCTATCAACACTGTTAACACCAAACAGGAAGAAAGCAACTTCTCTAGCGCTATGGCTGAAGCGTTCAAAGCGGCTAAAGGCGAGTAATCGACCCGAGGCACCGGACGATGTAAGTCGTCCGGTTTCGGTAAAAGCTGTCATACCTTTCCCATTAAGGATTAACCGGAGGTTACATGACCAAGTCAGAACTTATTGAAAGACTTGCTGGACAGCATACTCATATTCCGGCGAAAGTCGTTGAGGATGCAGTTAAAGAGATGCTCGAGCACATGGCCACCACGTTGGCACAGGGCGAGCGCATTGAAATCCGGGGATTCGGCAGCTTTTCTTTGCACTACCGCGCACCGCGCACTGGTCGTAACCCGAAAACGGGTGACAAAGTGGATCTGGAAGGTAAATACGTTCCCCACTTCAAGCCGGGCAAAGAATTGCGTGACCGTGCAAATATCTACGGCTAAGCCGTTACCGAACGACAAAGCGACACCTCTGGGTGTCGTTTTTTTTTGCTCTAAATTCGTTGTTGTGAATCTGATTCCTAAACCCACATCAACAATGAAAGCCACTTCGATTTTTTGGCATCCGCAATCCAGCTCTCCCCATTCCTGAAAGCTATTCCTGCCAATTGCACGCAAACTGGTGCCCATTGCGGGAGAAAAGTGATGCGTATAACAGGGATTGCAGTAGCCAGAATCATGATCCTGGCGGCGCTACCATTGGGTTTGTTACCTCAAATACCGACCATGGAAATGATCGCTGTGATGGTGCTACTAGCACTTATTGTGGCATCCCTGCCTTGGGCTGTGCTGCGTCTTATTGGCATGGGTATCCTGCTTCTGGCGTGGGCGCTATTGGAAGCGAGACAGATGCTGAATGTGATTGACCAGCTTTCAATGGCGCCAGCCGAAGTGACGCTGCGTATTGTTGATGTGAAGGAAAATCAACAGCAATTTAAAGCCCAGATTATCCGTGTGGGTGAGCGATATCAGTTCCCGCCGTTGTTTGTCAGTATCAATGCGGAGCCAGGTGAATCGGGGTATTGTGCAGGGCAACGCTGGAAAATGACCTTACGCTTGCGTGCAGTGCATGGTCGCTTGAATGAAGGCGGGTTTGATGCCCAACGTTTTGCGCTGGCAAACCATACACCTTTGCAGGGGAGAATCATTAACCAGCTGGCGGAATCGGTAGATTGTAATTTGCGAACGCAGGTTATGCGCCATCATCAACCTCTTTTTGAACACCTGCAACAACCTGCCATTTTGCAGGCGCTGGCTTTTGGTGAACGTGAGAACATGACCAAAACTCAGCGACAATTATTACGTGAGACCGGAACCGCACACTTAATGGCGATTTCCGGTATGCATATTGCGCTAGCGGCCAGCGTTGGCTGGATGATAGTACGTGGCTTGCAGCTGCTGCAGCCTGCGCACACCATCGGTTATCTGCTGCCACTGATGGGTAGCATCATTACCGCGACAATCTACTGCTGGTTGTCGGGCAGCCATGCACCAGCTCAGCGCGCGCTGGTCGCGCTACTACTGTGGACAACGATAAGAATCGCTGGCTGGCAGTTAACAGGCTGGCAGATTTGGACACTGTGCATGGGTGTACTGCTTTGGCTTGATCCCCTCACCGTCTTATCTGAAAGCTTTTGGCTCTCTGCTCTTGCCGTCGCCATGTTAATCATCTGGTTCCAGTGGTTTGCCTTGCCGGATCGATACCGTCAGGCCAGGCGCTGGCTGCCGCTGAGATTGCTGCACTTACAACTCGGCATGATGATACTGATGGCTCCTCTGCAGATTTTTTTATTTCAGGGAATCAGCCTCAGTGCACTGGCCGCTAACCTCATCGCGGTGCCGGTGGTATCGCTTTTCACCGTGCCATTGATACTGCTGGCGCTTTTGCTGCCCATACAACCCCTCGCTTCGGTACTGTGGCGGTTGGCGGATTTTTCTGTCAATCAGGTGATGCAGGGCCTGGCATACTTGCCAGCAGGATGGTGGCCGTTAAATGATGCCTTGCCGGCAGTGGCCCTGCTATGGGGCGGTTTATTTATGTGGCGCAGTGGTTTGCTGAATAACACGCTGATGCTTTGCTGCGGCTGCGCATTGGCATTTGTGTTATGGCGTCATCAGTCTGAACAAGATGACTGGCAGATTGATGTGCTGGATGTGGGCCATGGTCTGGCGATCGCGATTACACAGGGTAATGAAGTGGTGTTGTACGACGCGGGTCCACGCTGGAATGAAGATGATGCGGGCGCGCGCGTGATACTGCCATGGTTACTGTATAAGGGACGACAGCTAAACACGGTGGTGGTAAGTCATAAGCATCTGGATCATCGGGGTGGGCTGAATTCACTGCATCAGTCCAATCCCAATATGATGATCCGCAGTGCATTGGGTGAAGCGGGGCATTTACCTTGTCAGCGAGGAGAGCAGTGGCAATGGGGCAAACTGACCTTTACGGCACTCTGGCCGCCTGCAGGGAATACGCAAGGGCAAAATAATGACTCTTGTGTCGTACGCGTAGACGATGGAGCTGTCAGCCTGCTGCTCACCGGGGATATTGAGTTAGAAGCAGAAAGAAAATTGGTGGCATTAGAGAAAACCCAGCTCACCAGCACATTAATGCAGGTCCCTCATCATGGTAGCCGAACCTCTTCGGGGCCTTTACTGTTACGTAGTGTTGCAGGAAAGGGCGCGGTGGCATCGGTAGCGCGCTATAACGCATGGCGCATGCCAGCCGCCGCCGTGGTGGAACGCTATCGCCAACAGGGCTATATCTGGTATGACACGGCACAATCCGGGCAGGTCCACATTGGTATTCGGCAGGGTGAATGGCAGATTAAGGGATTGAGGGAGCAAATAAAACCTCGCTGGTATCATCAGTGGTTTGGCGTCAAACGTGAATCCAGGTAGAATGAGCGGCTATTTCAAACAGCGTGAATAAATAATGCATCAAGACAAAGATCTCTCAACGTGGCAAACGTTCCGCCGACTCTGGCCGATGATTGCGCCGCACAAAGCAGGACTGTTTGTGTCTGCGGTGGCGCTGATTCTCAATGCGGCCGGCGATACCTTAATGTTGTCGCTGTTGAAACCTTTACTGGATGATGGCTTCGGTAAGGCCGATCGTTCCGTCATGCTTTGGATGCCTCTGGTGGTGATTGGCCTGATGCTGGTGCGTGGCGTGACCAGCTACATCTCCAGTTATTGCATCTCTTGGGTATCGGGCAACGTGGTCATGAATATGCGCCGCCGCTTGTTTGGTCACATGATGGGCATGCCCGTGGCGTTCTTTGACCAGCAATCAACCGGCACATTGCTGTCACGCATCACTTATGATTCCGAGCAGGTTGCTTCGTCCTCTTCCAGTGCACTGGTGACGGTCGTACGTGAAGGCGCCTCGATCATCGGCCTGTTTATCATGATGTTCTACTACAGTTGGCAGCTGTCATTAATTTTGATTGTCCTTGCGCCAATTGTTTCGTTTGCGATTCGCACCGTGTCCAAACGCTTCCGCAGCATCAGTAAAAACATGCAGAACACCATGGGACAAGTCACCACCAGTGCTGAACAGATGCTGAAAGGGCACAAAGAGGTGCTGATCTTTGGTGGTCAGGATGTTGAAGCACAGCGTTTCTCCCAGGTGAGCAACAAAATGCGCCAGCAGGGCATGAAACTGGTTTCGGCATCTTCCATTTCCGATCCGGTCATTCAGCTGATTGCTTCTCTGGCACTGGCATTTGTGCTCTACGCCGCCAGTTTCCCCAGCGTGATGGAAACTCTCACCGCCGGTACCATCACTGTGGTGTTCTCATCGATGATTGCCTTGATGCGTCCACTGAAGTCGCTGACTAACGTCAATGCCCAGTTCCAGCGCGGTATGGCTGCTTGTCAGACCTTGTTCTCAATTCTGGATAGCGAACAGGAAATCGATAATGGCAAGCGTGAAATCACGCGTGCCAAAGGCGATGTTGAATTCCGCAATGTGACCTTTACCTATCCTGGCCGTGAAGTCCCGGCGCTGCGTGATATCAATCTGTCACTGCCCGAGGGCAAAACCGTGGCATTGGTAGGACGCTCAGGATCGGGTAAATCGACCATGGCGAGCCTGTTGACCCGTTTCTACGATATCGACTCCGGTGAAATTCTGCTGGATGGCCACGATCTGCGTGAATACACCCTGCGTTCGCTGCGTAATCAGGTGGCGCTGGTATCTCAGAATGTTCATCTGTTCAACGACACCATTGCCAATAACATTGCTTATGCACGCAATGGAGAATACACCCGCGAGCAGATTGAACAGGCAGCGACTATGGCGCACGCCATGGACTTTATTAAGAAGATGGATAACGGTCTGGATACCGTGATTGGTGAGAACGGCGTATTGCTATCAGGTGGCCAGCGTCAACGTATTGCCATCGCGCGCGCATTGCTGCGTGATTGCCCGATTCTGATCCTTGATGAAGCGACCTCAGCACTGGATACCGAATCCGAGCGCGCCATTCAGGCCGCACTGGATGAGCTGCAGAAAAACCGTACTTCGCTAGTGATTGCGCACCGCCTGTCGACCATCGAAAAAGTCGATGAAATCGTGGTCGTTGAGGATGGTCGTATCGTTGAACGCGGTACGCACAGCGTGTTGCTGGCCGAAAAGGGTGCCTATGCACAGCTTCACAAACTGCAGTTTGGTCAATGATTGAACGCATCTGGAGCGGGCGTTCGCCACTGTGGCTACTATTGTGGCCACTGAGTTTGCTGTATGGGGCAATCAGCAGTTTGATTCGCCTCAGCTATCAGCGTGGCTGGCGTAAAAGCTGGCGTGCGCCTTGCCCGGTAGTTGTGGTGGGTAATCTGACTGCTGGGGGTAATGGTAAAACCCCGGTGGTAATCTGGCTGGTTCAGGCGCTGCAACAGCGTGGCCTACGCGTTGGCGTAGTGTCACGCGGTTATGGCGGCAAAGCAGAACGTTACCCGCTGCTGGTGACGGCGGAGACTCCAACATCGCAAGCCGGTGACGAACCGGTGCTGATCGCGCAACGCACTCAAGTGCCGGTGGCGGTCGCGCCTCAACGCCGTATGGCGGTAGAGGGCCTGCTGGCTGCACAAGAGCTGGATGTGATCATCACTGACGACGGTCTGCAGCATTACGCATTGCAGCGCGATCGTGAAATTGTGGTGGTGGATGGGGTGCGTCGCTTCGGCAATGGCTGGTGGTTACCCGCAGGTCCAATGCGTGAGCGAGCGTCCCGTCTGCAAAGCGTTAATGCCATCATCGTCAATGGTGGTGAGGCGCAAGCCGGTGAGATCGCCATGACGTTGCGGCCAGGTAAGGCGGTCAATCTGGTGAGCGGTGAAACGGCGAGCCTTGATCAACTGCCTGAGATGGTGGCGATGGCGGGCATTGGTCATCCGCCGCGTTTCTTCAATACGTTGCAGCAGCAGGGCATCCAGCCGGTGGCGGAAATCGCGTTTGCCGATCACCATGCTTATAGCGAAGAAGAGTTACAGCGTTTGACGCAGACTCATCAATGCCTGCTGATGACCGAAAAAGACGCAGTGAAATGCCGTAGTTTTGCACGTGACAACTGGTGGTATCTACCGGTTGATGCCGATCTGTCGGGGGCGTCCCTGGATGCTTTACTCGCCGATGTGACCCAACTCTGCACGACTGCGCGCGACACCCGTTCGCGCTAAACCTGCTCAAAGGGAATCGAGTCATGACCACAACATCGTCCCTTTCACTCCGAACTGCTCGTCATTTACACCTGGCTGCTCAGGGGTTGTTACGCCCACCGAGCCGCCGAGCCCACCTGGCCGATATCCATGCCTGCGTGCGGCAGATGTCACTGCTGCAAATCGACACCATCAATGTCGTTGCGCGCAGCCCTTATCTGGTGCTGTTCAGCCGCCTTGGCGCCTATCCCACACAGTGGCTGGAAGAGACATTGGCCTCCGGCGCGCTGTTTGAGTACTGGGCGCACGAAGCCTGTTTTATTCCCTTTGAAGATTACCCGTTGTTGCGTCATCGCATGCTGGAACCGCAGCGGCTGGGGTGGAAATACAACGAGCAGTGGGTTGAAGAACATCAGCAAGAAATCGCCGCCTTGCTGAATCATATCGCTGAAAATGGCCCGGTGCGCGCCGCTGATTTTGCCAGTGATAAGCAAACCAAACCCGGATGGTGGGCCTGGAAGCCACACAAGCGGCATCTGGAAAACCTGTTCAGCGCGGGTGAGTTGATGGTGGTCGAACGCCGTAACTTCCAGCGGGTGTACGATCTGCGCACGCGAGTGATGCCTGATTGGGATGATGAACAACATGCACTCAATGAAGCGGAAGCGGTACGAGCGATGCTGGGACACAGTGCACGCAGTCTGGGGATTTTTCGCGCCAGCTGGCTGGCCGATTACTACCGGCTGAAGCGTGCGCCATTACAGGCCTGGATTAAGGATGCCGAAGCCCAGGGCGATATCGTGCGCGTTGAAGTGGAACAGCTCGGGGAGATGTGGCTGCATAAGAGCTTGTTACCTCTGCTGGATAAAATGCCCAGCGCCACCCACACGGCCTTGTTGTCACCGTTCGATCCGGTGGTATGGGATCGCCGTCGCGCTCTGGAGTTGTTTAATTTCGATTACCGCATTGAGTGCTATACCCCTGCTGAGAAGCGCGTCTATGGTTACTTTGTTCTGCCGGTGTTACACCGAGGTGCACTCAAAGCGCGTATTGATGCAAAGATGGACCGCCAGGCACAGCAGCTGATTATCCGTGCATTTTGGCTTGAGCCCGGCGTGCGTGTTACCCAGGCCTTTCTGAATGATGTGCAAAAAGCCATCAGTCGCTTTGCACAGTGGCAAGGTGCCGATGAGGTCATCGTTGAAAATGTCCCTGCCGAACTGCTTGCTGCCTGGACGCATCGTTGGGTTATCAACGATTGAGTTCATCGTAATAATGCCGCGCCCGGCGCACTGTGCTTCGGGTGCGCTATGGTATGCTAAGCGCCTGACAAATCGGTGCTGAAAGGAGAAAATTATGGATCACCGTTTACTTGAGATTGTTGCCTGTCCGGTTTGCAACGGAAAACTGTATTTCAACAAAGAGCAGCAGGAGCTGATTTGTAAACCAGACGGCCTGGCTTACCCGGTGCGCGACGGCATTCCGGTATTGCTCGAAGTGGAAGCGCGTACGCTGTCTGTTGAAGAGATCCATCCATGAGTTTCGTCGCCATCATTCCGGCGCGTTATGCATCAACGCGCCTGCCCGGCAAACCGCTGGTGGATATTCACGGTAAACCGATGGTGATACACGTGATGGAGCGCGCACGCGAGTCGGGCGCCGATCGCGTAATTGTGGCGACCGATCACCCCGAGGTTGCTGCAGCGGTAACCGCTGCCGGTGGCGAAGTGTGCATGACGCGCGCGGATCACCAGTCAGGCACCGAGCGCCTGGCAGAAGTGATTGAGAAATATCAGTTTGCCGATGACACCATTATCGTCAACGTGCAGGGCGACGAGCCGATGATTCCGGCAGAAATCGTGCGTCAGGTCGCCGATAATCTGGCGCAGGCTGATGCAGGGATGGCGACATTAGCCGTGCCGATTACCGATGCAGAAGAGGCCTTTAACCCCAACGCGGTTAAAGTGGTGATGGACGCGAAAGGCTATGCACTTTACTTCTCACGCGCCACCATTCCGTGGGATCGCGAGCGCTATGCGAAATCGCGCGAGCAGATCGGCGACACTTTGCTGCGTCACATTGGCATTTACGCCTATCGCGCTGGCTTTATCCGTCGTTACATTGCGTGGGAACCTTGCCCGTTAGAACACATTGAATTGCTGGAGCAATTGCGCGTGCTGTGGTACGGCGAGAAGATTCACGTTGCCGTAGCGCAAACCGTACCTAGTGTTGGCGTGGACACACCAGAGGATCTGGTTCGTGTTCGTGCGGCCATGCAGGGGTAAAGCCCGACCGGCCAGCCGCTTGTGCTGGCCATAAAGTTTGATCTGGCGCTAAGTTTCGCGCCACCATGACCTCCAGGATAGTGAAGTCAATTGACTGCGGAGGATAACGCATGGAACAGCTCCGTTCAGAACTGGCGTTGATACTGGGTGAAGGTATCAGCCGCCTCGAGACCATTAGCGAACAGGCGCAGTCGCGGCTGTACGCACTCTATGACAACGACGGTAAATCAATGCCGCTGGTGGCGAAGTATTTTCGTCATCAAGGCCGTGCGGCGCTGGAAGCCAAAAAACTCACCATGTTGGGTCATGATGGACTGGTCACAGTACCTGCGGTTTTTGGCCTGGTGCTGAGTCAGCAGCCGCCGGTACATGAAATGCTACTGATGGCGCGCTTCAATGGCGTCTCCGCCGAAGCGCCAGCGCGCACTGCCGTGCGCTGGGAGCAACTGTGTGAGCAAATTGTCGAGGGTGTACTCGGCTGGCACCGTATCGACAGCCACGGATTAGTGGGAAGGGTTGATAGTGTCCAGGAAAACAACTGGCCAGCCTGGTATCGCCAGCGTATCGAGGTGCTGTGGGCCACGTTGGGCTATCTGTCACCGCCATTTTTCACATTGGAAGATCGGCAGATCCTGTACCGCAGCCGACAGCAGTTAACTAATCTCTTCAAAGACTTCGACGATCCCTGCGTGCTGATGCACGGCAACCTGCGTTTATCCAGCATGCTGAAAGATGCACGCAGTGACCAACTGGTAGCGATGATGCAGCCAGGCAATATTCTCTGGGCTCCGCGTGAGTATGAATTAATCCGGCTGGCAGATAGCGGGGCTGAAGCCTCACTGCTGCAGCATTACCTGCAACGCGCGCCGGTTTCTGAAGGCTTTATCTGGCGGCGCTGGCTGTATCAGCTATGGGATTGTGTCGATACGTTGGTAAGCAGCGGACAGTTTGACCGTCCGCGCTTTAATCATGCCCGCGAGCAGTTACTTCCCTGGCTCGGATGACAGGGAATTATCGCCGCGCAGCCGTTGCCAAATCTGGCCCAGGGTTTCATAAATCGCACGTTCACTGTGACCCAGCCACATTGGCGATGGCAACATGCGGTCCCAGGCGCTGATTGGCGAGGTAATCGCGAGCTGATTGGCCGGCGCGGCGATGGGGTTCAGACCAGCGCTCAGGAAAAAATGCATTGCACGTGGCAAGTGGTTCGCCGATGAGACCAGCAGGAAAGGGTGATTGCCGATAGTTTGTTTGACGGCCAGCGCTTCTTCGCCCGTATCATGTGGTTGGTCCAGCGTGATAATCGCCGAACGTGGCACTCCCAGACTTTCGGCTACCTCTGCCGCCACGCTGGCGTTGCTGCGGGGGTTGTATCCAGCAGCAGCGCCAGTGAAAATCATTTTTGCTTGTGGATTCCGACGCCATTGGCGCACACCTTCTGTTACGCGCGGCAGGCTGTTGTTGAGCAAATTAGAACTTGGTGCCCAATTCGGATTGAAGGTGTAGCCACCGCCCAGCACGACGATATAATCCACCGGTTCGCTACCGTTCCAGGTTGGATAATGCTGTTCGATGGGGCGCAACAGACGATCGGCAACGGGTTGCAAGCTGAGCAGCAGGAGCAGCAGCCAACTCAGAGAGATCAGGATTTTGCCGCCTTTTTGCCAACGGCTAAACCAGAGAAGTAAAAGTCCTACCGCCATGAGCAACAACAGCAGTGGTAAAGGTAATAACATCGCGCCAATCCATTTCTTTAAGGCAAAAAACATCGAAATTTGCTCCTTTTGTCCGAAAAAACAGCAGCCAGACAGTTACTGTGGCGTGAAAGGTTCATTCTTGTTGAGCCTGTGACAAAATAGCACAAGTTGAATGCAGCACAGTGGAGCCATCATCATGCAGGATCGTAACTTTGACGATCTGGCGGACAAATTTTCGCAGAACATTTATGGCACCCGCAAAGGGCAGGTACGGCAGGCGATCCTGTGGGACGAACTGGATGCGCTGTTACCGACACTGCCTGAAGGCGCACTGTCAGTGCTGGATGCCGGCGGTGGCGTAGGACAAATCTCCTGTGGATTAGCGGCACGTGGCCATCAGGTGCTGTTGTGCGATCTCTCCGCGGAGATGTTAAAGCTGGCTGAAGCGCATGCGCACACCGAGGGTGTGAGCCACAACATGCAATTCAAACAAATTAGCGCGCAGCAGGTGGGCGAACATTTGGATCAGCCGGTTGATCTGGTATTGTTTCACGCTGTGCTGGAGTGGGTGGCAGAACCGGAAGCGGCGCTGCGTGCCTTGTGGCACACGCTGAAGCCCGGTGGCGTGCTGTCGTTGATGTTTTACAATGCGCATGCCCTGACGTTCCGCACCCTGCAACTCGGCAATTTCGGCTATCTGCGTGCCAATATGACTAAACGCAAAAAGCGTACGCTGTCACCGGATTTCCCGCGCGATCCTCAGGACGTTAATCGCTGGTTAAGTGATGCGGGCTTTGAGATTGAACAGCGTGCAGGCATTCGCGTGTTTTGTGATTACATGAAACCGCCACCGCCCGGCGTCGTCAAAAGCGTTGAAGAGATTATTGAGATGGAACGGCGCTACTGTCGTCAGGAGCCCTTTTTAAGTTTAGGGCGCTATATCCACGTGACCGCGCGCAAACCCAGGTAGAAGGATCAACTATGAGCGAATTTTCCCAGACGGTCCCCGAATTGGTGGCATGGGCGCGCAAGAATGACTTTTCACTTGCGTTGCCGGTAGAACGTCTGGCTTTTTTGCTGGCTATCGCCACCTTAAACGGTGAGCGCATGGACGGTGAAATGAGTGAAGGTGAACTGATCGATGCGTTTCGTCATGTCAGCAAGGCCTTTGAACAAACCCACGAAACCGTTCAGGTACGTGCCAACAACGCCATCAATGACATGGTGCGTCAGCGCTTGCTCAACCGTTTTACCAGCGAGTTAACCGAAGGCCATGCGATTTATCGCCTGACGCCGCTCGCCATCGGCATTACCGATTACTACATCCGTCAGCGTGAATTTTCCACACTGCGCCTGTCGATGCAGCTGTCGATTGTGGCACAGGAGCTGAAGCGCGCCGCAGATGCCGCCGAAGAAGACGGTGACGAATTCCACTGGCATCGCAATGTCTTTGCCCCGCTGAAATATTCCGTGGCCGAGATTTTCGACAGTATCGACATGACTCAGCGCCTGATGGATGAGCAGCAGCAAGCGGTGAAAACCGATATTGCCGACCTGCTGAACAAAGACTGGCGTGCAGCTATCTCCAGCTGTGAGCTGCTGCTGTCGGAAACCTCCGGCACACTGCGTGAACTGCAGGATACGCTGGAAGCGGCAGGCGATAAATTGCAGGCCAATCTGTTGCGCATTCAGGATGCTACGCTGAGCAGCCCGGATTTGGGCTTTGTCGATAAGCTGGTGTTTGACCTGCAAAATAAGCTGGACCGCATCATCAGTTGGGGCCAACAGGCCATCGATTTGTGGATTGGCTACGACCGCCACGTGCATAAATTTATCCGTACCGCTATCGACATGGATAAGAACCGCGTCTTCGCGCAACGTTTACGCCTGTCGGTGCAGAACTACTTCGACCAGCCTTGGGCATTGACCTACGCGAATGCCGACCGTCTTTACGATATGCGCGATGAAGAGATGACGCTGCGTAATGATGAGGTGATGGGCGAACTGCCGCCAGAGATGGAGTACGAAGAGTTTAACGAGATTCGTGAGCAGCTTGCCGCGATGATCGAAGAAGCATTGCAGATTTATAAGCTGGAGCAAAAGCCGCTCCATCTCGCTACGGTGATGCGCGATTACCTGGCGCAATACCCGCGTGCGCGCCACTTTGATTTGGCGCGTATCGTCATCGATCAGGCAGTACGCCTCGGTGTCGCCGAAGCTGATTTAGCCGGTCTGCCGGCAGAATGGCAGACTATTAATGATTACGGAGCCAAGGTGCAGGCACATGTCATCGACAAATATTGAACAAGTGATGCCCGTCAAACTGGCGCTGGCACTGGCAAACCCGATTTTCCCGGCGCTGGATAGCCAGTTACGCGCGGGCCGCCACATTGGCATTGAAGAGCTGGACAATCACGCATTTTTGATGGACTACCAGGAGTACCTGGAAGAGTTCTATGCGCGATATAACGTTGAATTGATGCGTGCGCCAGAAGGATTCTTCTATCTGCGTCCACGTTCCACCACCTTGATTCCCCGCTCGGTTCTGTCTGAGCTGGACATGATGGTTGGCAAAATCCTTTGTTATCTCTATCTCAGTCCGGAACGTCTGGCCAACGAAGGGATTTTCACCCAGCAGGAACTGTACGACGAGCTTCTATCACTGGCCGATGAGAGCAAACTGCTCAAGCTGGTGAACCAGCGCTCAACCGGTTCTGATCTGGACCGCGCCAAGCTGCAGGAAAAAATGCGTGCTTCACTCAGCCGCCTGCGCCGCCTGGGCATGGTGTGGTATATGGGTAACGACAGCAGCAAATTCCGCATTATGGAATCGGTGTTTCGCTTTGGAGCCGATGTCCGCAGTGGCGATGATGCGCGCGAAGCGCAGCTGCGACTGATCCGTGATGGTGAAGCGATGACGCTGGAAAGCAAGCCCGCAGCCAATGAGAGTGACGAGGCGGACAACGAGAATGACATTGACAGCGATGCGAGTGATAACGCGGAGGATGAACAGGAATGATTGAACGCGGTAAGTTTCGTTCGCTAACGCTGATCAACTGGAACGGCTTCTTTGCCCGTACCTTTGATCTCGATGAGCTGGTGACCACGCTCTCCGGCGGTAACGGTGCAGGTAAATCCACCACCATGGCGGCTTTTGTCACGGCGCTGATCCCCGACCTCACCTTGCTGCATTTCCGTAACACCACCGAAGCGGGGGCCACCTCTGGCTCTCGCGATAAAGGTCTGCACGGTAAACTGCGCGCGGGTGTCTGTTATGCGGTGCTGGATGTGGTCAATTCGCGCCATCAGCGCGTGGTGGTCGGCGTGCGTCTGCAACAGGTTGCTGGACGCGATAAAAAAGTCGATATCAAACCCTTCAGTATTCATGGCCTGCCGACCGATTCGCAGCCGACCGATATGCTGACCGAAATCCTTAACAGCCGCCAGGCGCGCGTATTACCGCTGGCGGAAGTGAAAGAACGCGTTGAAGCGCAGGAAGGCGTGCAGTTCCGTCAGTACAACTCGGTTACGGATTACCACGCCGTCCTGTTCGAGCTGGGCGTGGTGCCGCGTCGTCTGCGCACCGCTAGCGACCGCAGTAAGTTCTATCGTCTGATTGAAGCCTCGCTGTACGGCGGTATCTCCAGCGCTATCACCCGTTCGCTGCGTGATTATCTGTTGCCAGAAAATGGTGGCGTGCGCAAAGCCTTCCAGGATATGGAAGCCGCGCTGCGTGAAAACCGCATGACGCTGGAAGCGATTCGCGTTACGCAGTCCGATCGCGATCTGTTTAAGCATTTGATCTCTGAAGCCACCAGCTATGTGTCGGCAGATTATATGCGTCACGCCAACGAGCGTCGCATTCACCTCGATGGGGCACTGCAACTGCGCAATGAGCTGTTTACCAGCCGCAACCAGTTGGCTTCCGAGCAGTATCGCCACATCGAAATGGCGCGTGAACTCTCTGAGCACAACGGTGCAGAAAGCGATCTGGAAACCGACTATCAAGGCGCCAGCGATCACCTGAATCTGGTCCAGACAGCCATGCGTCAGCAGGAGAAGATCGAGCGCTATGATGCCGATCTCGAAGAGCTGACTTACCGCCTCGAAGAACAGAATGAAGTGGTGGCGGAAGCCCGCGAAGTGCAGGAAGAGAATGAAGCGCGTGCCGAAGCGGCTGAAATTGAAGTTGATGAGCTGAAAAGCCAGTTAGCCGATTTCCAGCAGGCACTCGATGTGCAACAAACGCGGGCCATTCAGTATCAGCAAGCGTTGCAGGCGCTGGATAAAGCGCGCGCGCAGTGTCAGTTGCCCGATCTGACCATCGATAATGCGACGGAGTGGCAGGAAACCTTCCAGGCACGCGAAGAAGAAGCCACCGAGCATCTGCTGCGTCTGGAACAGAAACTCAGCGTGGCCGAAGCGGCGCACAGTCAATTTGAGCAGGCATTAGCGCTGGTGACCAGTATCGCCGGCGAAGTGAGCCGTCAGGATGCATGGCAAGTGGGACGCAACTTATTGCGGGATGCCGCTAACCAGCGTCATCATGCCGATCAGCTCTCTTCGCTGCGCCTGCGTCTCAATGAGCTGGAAACGCGCCTGCGCGAGCAGCATGATGCCGAGCGCCTGTTAGCCGATTTCTGCAAGCGTCAGGGGCAACAGTACGATGCCGACGCGCTGGAAGGGCTGCAGCGCGAGCTGGAAGCACAGATTGAACAGCTGAACGAAAGCGTGTCCGATGCCGGTGAACGCCGCATGCTGATGCGCCAGGAACTGGAACAGCTGCGTGAACGCATCACTGCACTGACGGCGCGTGCGCCACATTGGCTGGCCGCGCAGGAAATCCTGACGCAGCTTAGCGAGCAAACGGGTCAGGCGCTGACTAACAGCCAGCAGATCACTGAGTTCATGCAGCAGTTGCTGGAACGTGAGCGTGAAACCACCGTTGAACGTGACAATGTGGCGGCACGTAAACGTGAAGTCGAGCAGCAGATCGAGCGTTTAAGTCAACCTGGTGGTGCGGAAGATGCTCGCCTGACGCAACTGGCGGAACGATTTGGCGGCGTACTGCTGTCGGAAATTTACGATGACGTCACACTGGATGACGCACCGTACTTCTCGGCGCTGTATGGCCCATCGCGTCATGCGATTGTGGTACCCGATTTATCTCTGGTGCGTGAACTGTTGGATGGCCTGGAGGATTGCCCGGAAGATCTCTATCTGATTGAAGGGGATCCGCAGGCGTTTGATGACAGCGTCTTCAGTGTTGATGAGTTGGAAAACGCCGTGGTAGTGAAAGTGGCTGAGCGTCAATGGCGCTACTCCCGCTTCCCTAAAGTGCCGTTGTTTGGCCGCGCTGCGCGTGAAAACCAGCTGGAACTGCTGAACAATGAACGCGACCAGCTGGCAGAACGGTTTGCCACTTTGTCCTTCGACGTGCAGAAAACGCAGCGCTTGCATCAATCCTTCAGCCGCTTTATCGGTAGCCATTTGGCGGTGGCCTTTGATGAGGATCCTGAAGCGCTGATCCGCCAGCTAAACAGCCGTCGTGGCGAGCTGGAACGGGGTCTGGCACAGCATGAGAATGATAACCAGCAGCAGCGTGCCCAGTTTGAACAGGCTAAAGAGGGCGTCAGCCAGCTTAACCGCCTGCTGCCACGCGTGAATCTGCTGTTGGATGATTCACTTGGCGATCGCTGCGAAGAGATCCGTGAACGCGTCGAAGAAGCTCAGGAAGCGGCGCGCTTCCTGCATCAGCATGGCGCCAAAATCAGCAAGCTGGAGCCGCTGGTGTCGGTGTTGCAAAGCGATCCGCAGCAGCATGATCAGCTGGAGCGCGATTACCAGCAAGCACAGCAGCAGCAGCGTGATGCGCGTCAGCAGGCCTTTGCCCTGACGGAGGTGGTGCAGCGTCGCGCCCACTTTAGCTATGAAGATTCTGCCGGCATGCTGACCGGCAACAGCGATCTCAATGAAAAACTGCGCCAGCGTCTGGATCAGGCGGAGGGTGAGCGCAGTCGTGCGCGTGAACGTCTGCGCGAACATCAGGCGCAGCTGACACAATATTCACAAGTGCTGGCATCACTGAAAAGTTCCTATGACGCCAAGCGTGACATGCTGAAAGAGTTGCAGCAGGAGATGCAGGATATCGGCGTGCATGCCGATGCCAGCGCCGAAGAGCGCGCCCGCGCCCGACGCGACGAACTTTATACCGCATTAAGCCATAACCGTGCTCGTCGTAATCAGCTGGAGAAACAGCTCACGTTCTGCGAAGCCGAAATGGACGGCCTGCAGAAGAAACTGCGCAAGCTGGAGCGTGATTATCACCAGATTCGTGAGCAGGTCGTCAGCGCTAAAGCAGGCTGGTGTACGGTGCTGCGTCTGGTCAAAGAGAACGGCATGGAGCGTCGCCTGCATCGTCGTGAGATGGCCTATCTGGGCGGAGATGAACTGCGTTCAATGTCGGATAAGGCATTGGGTGCACTGCGTCTGGCGGTGGCGGATAACGAACATCTGCGTGATGTACTGCGCATGTCGGAAGATCCAAAACGTCCAGAACGCAAAGTACAGTTCTTTATCGCAGTGTATCAGCATCTGCGCGAACGTATTCGTCAGGACATCATTCGTACTGACGATCCGGTTGAAGCCATCGAGCAGATGGAAATTGAGCTGAATCGTCTGACGGAAGAGCTGACGGCACGCGAGCAGACGCTGGCCATCAGTTCACGCAGCGCGGCGAATATCATTCGTAAAACCATTCAGCGTGAGCAGAATCGTATTCGTCAGCTGAACCAGGGCTTGCAGGCCGTGAGCTTTGGTCAGGTGCGCAGTGTACGTCTGAATGTTAACGTGCGTGAAGCGCACTCTACGCTGCTCGATACCTTGTCTGAAGAACATGAAGCGCATCAGGATCTGTTTACCAGCAATCGTCTGACCTTCTCCGAAGCGCTGGCGAAACTCTATCAACGTCTGAATCCACAAATTGATATGGGGCAGCGCACACCACAAACCATCGGTGAAGAGCTGCTCGACTATCGCAACTATCTTGAGATGGAAGTGGAAGTGAACCGCGGCTCCGATGGCTGGCTGCGCGCGGAGAGTGGTGCGTTGTCGACCGGTGAAGCGATCGGTACCGGTATGTCAATTCTGGTGATGGTGGTGCAAAGCTGGGAAGAGGAATCACGTCGTCTGCGCGGTAAAGATATTTCGCCATGCCGACTGCTGTTCCTTGATGAAGCGGCGCGTCTCGATGCCCGCTCCATCGCCACCCTATTCGAACTGTGTGAGCGTCTGGAGATGCAGCTGGTGATTGCTGCGCCAGAGAACATCAGCCCGGAGAAAGGCACCACCTACAAGCTGGTGCGTAAAGTGTTTAACAATACTGAACACGTGCATGTGGTGGGGCTGCGTGGATTCTCGGCGGATCCTGTGCCAGCAAAACGCGACACCAGTGATATCGATTTAGAAACAGAAAATACCTGACGCTGAATCTGGTTAAAAAACAGCGCACCGTTTAATCTGTAAGCGGCATCTGCACACTGAGGCAGATGCCGTTTTTTATTTGTATACTCAACAATAAGAGTAAGGCTGTACATAGCGAAAACAGGGCGCTGTGTCTTAGGTGAGAAGGGGGCAGGGATGTGGCTGAATAGAAGAAGCAGAATGAATCGTGCGGTACTCGCACTCAGTGTTTCACTGGTATTGTCGCCGCTGGCCACCAGCCATGCCGCGATCATTGCCGCTTTACCCGGAACTTCACATAGCGCCATGTCAGTGGCGGCGAGTCAGCATCAAATTCAGCAGGCTTTTAGCCCCAGTCAGCAGCCTTTCTATCTGCCGGGATTAGCCGGTATCTACGCCGCGCGTAATATGGCGCCACTCTGGCAGGATCAGCAAGCGGTGCAGGCTTTCCAGCAACAGTTAGCGGAGGTGGCGCTATCCGGCGTCCAGCCACAGTTTACTCGTTGGGTTGAATTACTGACTAATCCCACGATTACCGGCATGGCGCGCGACATCGTGCTGAGCGATGCCATGTTAGGCTATTTGCAGTTTGTCGCCAATGTGCCGACGCAGGGTGAAACCTGGCTGTACAGTAATGTTCCTTACAAATTGACGATGCCGGGCGTTGCTGCCATTAACCAGTGGCAAAATGCGGTAAACGGTGGTGGCAGTCGCGCGTTTATCATCTCGCTTGCGCCGCAACATCCACAATATGCGCCGATGCACAGTGCGCTCAAAGCGCTGCTGACCGATAACCGTCCATGGCCACAACTGCGCGACAGCGGGACGCTCCGCCCCGGCCAAATTAGCAACGATGTGCCTGCGCTCAGAGAGATTTTGCAGCGAACCGGCATGCTGACTGCCGCAACGCACAGCAGCACACCGACGCCAGCTGATGATGCCGTGCCGACAGCACCTGTGCCGGTCAGCCAGAGCAATCAGCCGATCGCGGTGAGTCCATCGGCGGCCAGCGTCAATGATTTGTCTGCACAGGCACCTGCGGCAACCGGCAACGTGGTGGCGAATACCACGCCTGCTAGTGACAATGTGTATGACGCCGCGCTGGTGGAAGGGGTAAAACGCTTCCAGCACTGGCAAGGTCTGGCGGATGATGGGGCGATAGGCCCTCGCACGCGTGAGTGGCTGAATGTGTCACCGCAGATGCGCGCATCGTTACTGGCACTGAATATCCAGCGCCTGCGTCTGCTGCCGGATGATATGCATAACGGCATTATGGTGAACATTCCCAACTATTCACTCACCTATTACAACAACGGAGCCACGATTTTGTCATCGCGGGTGATTGTCGGTCGTCCCGATCGAAAAACGCCGTTGATGCGCAGTGCGCTGAATAACGTGGTGCTCAATCCACCGTGGAATGTGCCTACCACGCTGGTGCGTCAGGATATCGTGCCGAAGGTCAAACAAGATCCCGGATACCTCTACAAGCACGGCTATACCTTACTGTCGGGCTGGAGTGCGGATGCCGAAGTGATCGATCCGTCGATGATTGACTGGCATATGGTTTCGGCAGCCAGTTTCCCGTATCGCATTCGTCAGGCACCTGGCGCGATGAACTCGCTGGGGCGATATAAGTTTAATATGCCGAGTTCCGATGCCATCTATTTGCACGACACGCCTAACCATGGCTTGTTCCAGCGCGATATTCGCGCACTGAGCTCTGGTTGTGTGCGCGTGAATAAGGCTTCTGAACTGGCCGACCTGCTGCTGCAGGATGTGGGTTGGAATGACAGCCGCATCACCGACACGCTGAAACAGGGCGACACGCGCTACGTGCCGATTCGCCACCGCATCCCGGTTAATCTTTATTATTTAACCGCATGGGTCGCGGCGGATGGAAAGCCGCAATATCGTACAGATATTTACAATTATGATAACCCTGCGCGCTCCGGTAGCCAGGTTCTGTCAAAAGCAGGAAAACTTCTCCTCTAGTCATTGATTTGCCAGATTTCACCTCTCTTCGAAAAGATCAGGGCCCGTCGCAAAATTTCGGTTTTGCGCGGGTTTTGGTCATTCTGTGACACATTGCGGGTTGACTGACCTCCAGGCTGCGGTTACTGTTCGGCCTTGTGTACTTTTTACACATTTTTTTATCGCTTTAGATTAGGTAACCCCGCTACATGGCTAATTTTGATTCTCAACGTCGTCGATTGCTCCTGATTGGAGGCGCAGCGGCAGGTTTGTCTCTGCTTCCTGGTTCAGCGCTGGCTTCGCTTTCCACCTCGCGCCCCCGAGTATTGACGCTTAATAACCTTCACACCGGTGAAACCCTTAAAACGGAGTTTTTTAACGGCAAGAGTTATGACAAGGATGAGTTAGCCCGCTTAAATCACTTCTTCCGTGATTACCGCGCCAATCAAGTGAAACACATCGATCCGCATCTGTTTGATCAGCTCTATCGCTTACAGATGGTGCTCAACACCCGCAAACCGGTGCAGCTGATCTCAGGCTACCGTACGCTGGCCACTAACAACATGCTGCGCGAATCGGGTCCTGGTGTGGCCAAACACAGTTATCACACCAAAGGGCAGGCGATGGATTTCCATATCGAGGGAATTTCATTAAGCAATGTTCGCAAAGCGGCGTTATCTATGCGCGCCGGTGGTGTAGGATATTACCCGCGCAGCAACTTCGTACACATAGATACCGGGCCTGCAAGGCACTGGTCCTGATACCGGCAGCGCTGCGTGTGTCGGTCATGGAGCGCTATGAATTACCACATTATTCCAGTTACGGCCTTTTCTCAAAACTGCTCGGTCATCTGGGATGACGAAACCCAGCAGGCGGCACTGGTGGATCCCGGCGGTGATGCCGGGACGGTTATTGCCGTATTGGCTGAGCGAGGATTAACCCCCGCGCAAATTCTGCTGACGCATGGTCATCTTGATCATGTGGGGGCCGCCGCTGAACTCGCCGCACACTATCAAATTCCTATTGTTGGCCCTCACAAGCTGGATGCGTTCTGGCTGGATAATTTGCCGACGCAAAGCCGCATGTTTGGCCTGCCGGAATGTGCGCCACTGGCGCCGGATCGCTGGCTGGAAGAGGGCGAAACGGTGCAGGTTGGGAATGTCACGCTGGAAGTGCTGCTTTGCCCGGGTCATACGCCGGGACACATTGTGTTCTTTGACCGGGCTGGGCGCTTATTGATATCGGGTGATGTGATTTTCAATGGCGGTGTCGGACGTACCGATTTCCCGCAGGGCAGCCACAGCGATTTAATCAATGCGATTAACACTAAGCTGTTACCGCTGGGTGATGATGTGACCTTTGTGCCGGGCCACGGTCCGATTTCCACCTTGGGTCGGGAGCGTATCAGTAATCCGTTCCTGCAATAAGAAATGGGCCATTAAGGCCCATTTCTCATTTTACTGACTTGTTTAGAGTACAGCGACAATCGCTTCACAGAGCGCAGACATATTGTCTGGCGTCATCCCAGCCACGTTCACACGACCAGAGTTAACGGCATACACGCCGAACTCGTCACGCAGGCGCACAACCTGATCTTTGGTCAGGCCGCTAAACGAGAACATGCCATTCTGCTTAATGATAAAGCTGAAGTCCTGTTTCGCGCCTTTCTCTGCCAGGGTATTCACGAACAGCTGACGCATGCGCTGGATGCGCTGACGCATGTCTGTCAGCTCCTGCACCCAGATGGTACGCAACGCGTCGTTACCGAGGATGGTGGCGACCACAGCGGCACCGTGTGACGGTGGGTTAGAGTAGTTAGCACGGATGCTGTATTTCACCTGGCTAAAGGCGGTTTTCGCGACATCGCTGTTGGCGGCAACCAGCGTCAGTGCACCGACACGCTCGTTGTACAGGCCAAAGTTCTTGGAGTAAGAGCTGGCAACAATCAGCTCCTGATGAGATGCGGCGAAAATACGCAGGCCTTCTGCATCTTCATCCAGGCCACGTGCAAAGCCCTGGTAAGCGAAGTCGAACAGTGGCAGCCAACCCTTTTCCTGCGACAGCTTCGCCAGCTGTTGCCACTGGTCCGCGGAAGGATCGACGCCTGTCGGGTTGTGACAGCAGCCGTGGAAAAGAACCACGTCGCCGGCTTTGGCTTCCTGCAACGAAGCGACCATGCCTGCGAAATCGAGGCTATGGTTGGCCGCGTCGTAGTACTGGTAATCACAGACTTCCAGACCTGCCGCGTTGAATACGTTTTTGTGGTTCGGCCAGCTAGGGTTGCTTACCCACACACGCTTCACATTGGTCTGCGTCGCGAGGAAATCCGCAGCGACGCGCAATGCACCGGTGCCGCCTGGAGTTTGTGCTGTGCACGCGCGGCCCGCTGAAATCAGCGCGCTCTCTTTGCCGAACAGCAATTCCTGAGTGCAGCGAGCAAAGTCGGCCAGACCATCAATGCTCAGATAATTTTTGGTGGTTTCATTTTCCAGCAGATACTGCTCAGCTTTTTTAACACTGGTGAGTACCGGTGTTTTACCGGTTTCATCTTTATAGACACCAATGCCAAGGTTGATTTTATTCGGGCGGTCGTCGGCGCGAAACAGGTCAGCCAGTCCCAGAATAGGATCGGCGGGTGCGGCAGAGATCGATTCAAACATGAGTCAGTTCCGTTTGGGTGAACTTTAGCGAAATGAGCTATCAGGTTAGCGTCAGATGATACGCTTGCCAACCGCTGACATAAAAAAGAAATAAGCCGCGTGTATAAAGTAGTGGCGCTAATTGAGAAGCTGATCACTGAAAAGCAAAACGGAGCCCGAAGGCTCCGCTTTTAAACAGTATTCGTCTCTAATCGAAGATTAGAACTGGTACTGCAGACCAACACCTACAGTGTCATCAGTAGTGATGCCAGCTGCGCGGGTGAAGTCGTTTTCGTCCATCAGGTTGATTTGATAATCAACATAGGTAGACATGTTTTTGTTGAAGTAGTAGTACGCACCAACAGAAACGTATTTGTAGATATCCTGGTCACCCCAAGTTTCGATGTCCTTGCCTTTAGACTGGACATATGCAACGGATGGGCGCAGACCGAAATCGAACTGGTACTGAGCAACAACTTCGAATTTCTGTTCTTTGTTGATCGCGCCGCTGAGTTCATTATCGGTATCAGCGTCAGTCGTGATCCAAGTTGAGTTACGGGTTTCACCGTACATTGCAGCCAGATACAGGTTGTTAGCGTCGTATTTCAGAGCAGTTGACCATGCGTCAGCTTTCTTGCTGCCGTTGCCATAGAAAGAACCTTGCTGACCGTTAGTACGATCTGAAGAGGTATAAGCTGCTGAAACACCAACACCGATATCAGAGGTATAAGTTAAAGAAGTACCCCAGCCGTCGCCGTTTGCTTTAGATGCAGAGCGACCGTTGGCAGACTCTTCGTTTTTACCTTGGTACTGAACAGCAAAGGCCAGTCCGTCAACCAGACCGAAGAAGTTGTTGTTACGGTAGGTAGCCAGACCATTTGAACGGCCAACCATGAAGTTATCTGAGTAGCCAGAGTCACCACCAAACACTGGCAGAACATCGGTCCAAGACAGTGGGTCATAACCAACACCGTAGTTACGGCCGTAGTCGAATGAACCGAATTCGCCGAATTTCAGACCAGCGAAGCCAAGACGAGTTTTGTTACCGTCAGTGCCCTGAGCTTCAGAGTTGTTAGCTTGTACGTTGTATTCCCACTGGCCGTATCCGGTCAGTTGGTCATTAATTTGGGTTTCACCCTTGAAGCCGAAACGAACGTAAGTCTCATCACCATCTGAGCCAGCGTTGTCGGAAAACTGATGACGCGCATCAACTTTACCGTACAGGTCCAGTTTGTTGCCGTCTTTGTTATAAATTTCTGCTGCGTTTGCTGCGCCGGCAGCTAACAGAGCAGGGATAACCACTGCAAGAATGTTGCGCTTCATCATTTTTTATTACCCTCATTGGAGTTATTTGGACATCTGCCACTGCCGTCAAGAAACCTTTACGGGAACCTTGAAAGAAGTTTGATGTCTCCTGTGTCTGCACGCATCTTTCCATCACAGGGTTGCTATTTCTAGCCCGAAAATGATTCAAATCTCGTAATTACGTATCAAAAAGAAATTATGTATTACAATTTGTAAAATATCGGGAACTTTGTGAGAGAACTCTAAATTTACAAAAATAAAAAAAGGCCGGCAGTGCCGACCTCGTTATATATATGAATTACTTATATTTAATCGCGAATTTTAGAAATTAGCGTTACGTGGAGTACGAGGGAAGGGGATAACATCCCTTACATTTTGTACGCCGGTGACATAGGCGATTAATCGTTCGAAACCTAATCCGAAGCCAGCATGTGGCACGGTGCCGTAGCGGCGCAGGTCACGATACCACCAGTAATCTTCTTTATTCAGACCCATTTCTGCCAGACGCGCATCCAGGACATCCAGACGCTCTTCACGCTGTGAACCACCGATGATTTCACCAATGCCCGGCGCCAGAACATCCATTGCCGCCACGGTCTTACCATCTTCGTTCATACGCATATAGAACGCTTTGATATCTTTTGGATAGTTCTTCACCACCACCGGCGCTTTGAAGTGCTTCTCGGCCAGGTAACGTTCATGTTCGGAGGAGAGATCCACGCCCCAGGACACTGGGTTTTCGAATGTCTGGCCGCTTTTCAGCAGAATGTCGACCGCATCGGTGTAGTCTACCTGCGCGAAATCGGTAGTGACAAAACGTTCTAAGCGAGCAATCGCATCTTTGTCTACGCGTTCAGCGAAGAACGCCATATCGTCAGCACGCTCTTCAAGCACCGCCTTGAACACATACTTCAGCATGGCCTCAGCCAGTGCAGCAGCGTCGTCAAGGTTAGCGAAAGCGACTTCCGGCTCCAGCATCCAGAATTCCGCTAAGTGACGGCTGGTGTTGGAGTTTTCTGCGCGGAAGGTCGGGCCAAAGGTATAGACTTTTGACAATGCACAGGCATAAGTCTCGGCATTCAGCTGGCCAGAAACGGTCAGGAAGGCTTCTTTACCAAAGAAATCTTTGTCGTAGTCCACTTTGCCCTGCGGATCGCGCGGCAGGTTTTCCATGTCCAGCGTAGAGACGCGGAACATCTCGCCCGCACCTTCAGTATCGGAAGCGGTGATCAGCGGGGTGGAAACCCAGAAGTAACCATTCTCGTGGAAGAAACGATGCAGCGCCTGCGCCAGAGTATGACGTGTACGGGCCACGGCGCCGACCAGGTTGGTGCGCGGACGCAGGTGTGCGACTTCACGCAGGTATTCGATACTGTGGCGTTTAGCCGCCATTGGATAGGTATCCGGATCGTCTACCCAGCCGGTGACTTCTACGTTGGTCGCCTGCAGTTCAAAGGCCTGGCCTCCGCCCGGTGATTCCACCACTTTACCAGTGACAATCACTGAACAGCCCGTGGTCAGACGCAGCACTTCATCCTGATAATTATTCAGAGAATTATTGACGACGGCCTGAACGGGATTAAAGCAGGAACCGTCATAAACGGCGATAAAGGAAAGACCGGCTTTGGAATCTCTTCGGGTACGCACCCAACCACGTACGGTGACTTCACTGTCAACCGCGACACGGCCGTGCAGTACATCCGCTACAGGCACTACGCTCATAAATATCTCTCTATATATAGAAGTGGATAAAAGCCCCATTTCGGGGTTTTGCTATGTTACTTGCGAGCCATCAGGAAACAAGCAATTTTGCAGGGGAAAAAGGGAGATTTGTTGTGAAAGAGCAGGGGGCGGGCACCCTGCATCCATGATTAGCTGGCTCTTTTCACCAGAGGGAGGTCGAATGCTTTACGCAGGGCGCGCACGAAGGCTTTATCCTGGCAGATGGTTTTACCCGGGCTGTCAGAGAGTTTCGCCACCGGTTTGCCATTACAGCTCACCAGTTTAATCACGATGTTCAGTGGTGTGACGCCAGTAATATCGCAGGTCAGGCGCGTACCAATGCCAAACACCACGTTGGCGCGTTGACCAAAGTGACGATATAACGCCAGCGCTTTATCCAGATTGAGGTTATCTGAGAACACCAACGTTTTACTCTTCGGATCGATATCCAGACGCTGATAGTGCGCAATGGCTTTTTCACCCCACTCCACGGGATCCCCCGAGTCATGGCGCAAACCCTGATAGCGATGAGCAAAGCCCGGGCCGAAATCACGCAGGAAGGCATCCATGGTGATGCAGTCTGTCAACGCGATACCGAGTTGGTCATCATACTCATCCAGCCAGGATTGCAGCGCCGCGCGTTGGCTATTCGCCAGCACCGGGCTGATCTGTTGATGTGCCTGGAACCACTCATGGGCCTGAGTGCCCACCGGATTAAGCTGTAAGCGCCGGGCGAGATCGTAATTGCTGGTGCCCACTAACCACGGGAACTCCGCTTTTAACGTACTGACGATCGCTTCCTGAACCGCTTTGGAGTAGCGGCGACGGGTACCAAAATCCATCAGCTGGAAGCGAGACATATCGAGATCGCCCACCTGCTGACGGAAATCGACCAACTTCTGCTGTAACTGAGTGACCGCTTGTTCCACACCGATCTCCGGTGTGCGATGGCGATGCACCACTTCACTGATCAGCGCCAGCAGCGGCACTTCCCAAAGAATAACTTCGCGCCATGGCCCGCTGATCTGAATAGACAAACGGCCATTCTCATTGCGCACCCTGACCTGAGAGGGATCAAAGCGGAATTGACGCAGCCAGTTGAGGTAATCGGATTCAAAGAAAGGTAAGCCGCTGAGATAGTGATATTCGTTGTCGCTCAGGGCAAGAGAAGGCAGCGTATCGAGTTGCGCGCGAATTTCATCGGCATACTGGCCGAGCAATTCATCGCCGCGACAACGAAATTCTGCCGTTACCGGGACATCGTAGTAACGATGATAAACGGCCTGCTGCATATGAAGCTTATACGCATCGGTATCAAGCAGCGTGGTCAAAATCGGGGAAGCATGTCCAGTCATGGTGCGTTTCAGCATCCTCTTCCGCGGAGCAGAGCCCGGTGTCAACAAAGTCATAAAGACGCAGGAGTATAAAACAGTAATGACCGCGATCACACCATAATTGCGGGTGGCAGGTCGAGGGTCATTTGTGCCATTGTTAATGAATTGTAGCCTTTTCAGCAAAGGCACGCATTGTGCGTGGCAACGAAGGCACAACCCGCTTAGACTTTGACGGGTCAACATATTAACGATGCGAGAAGGACTTATGACGCAACAGCCGCAAATCAAATATCGCCACGACTACCGTGCGCCGGATTACACCATCACCGATATCGACCTGACGTTTGACCTCGATGCCACCAGCACGCGCGTGACGGCGGTGAGCCAGGTGAAGCGTCTCGGTGCTGCGGATGCCGAACTGCGTCTGGATGGCGAAGACCTCACGCTGGTGTCGCTGGCGGTGGATGGCCATCCCTGGTCACACTATCGTGAAGAAGAGGGCGCGCTGGTCATCAGCCAACTGCCCGACAACTTTACCCTGACCCTCATTAATGACATCCATCCAGACAAAAACACCGCGCTGGAAGGGCTCTACAAGTCGGGTGATGCACTCTGTACCCAGTGTGAAGCGGAAGGTTTCCGCCATATTACCTGGTATCTGGATCGCCCGGACGTGCTGGCGCGCTTTACCACCACCATCATTGCCGATGCGGCAAAATATCCGTTCCTGCTCTCCAACGGCAATAAATTAGAGAGCGGTCGTCATGAAGATGGTCGCCACTGGGTGAAGTGGCAGGATCCGTTCCCGAAACCGTGCTATCTGTTTGCGCTGGTTGCGGGCGATTTCGACGTGCTGCGCGACAGCTTTACCACGCGTTCCGGCCGTGATGTGGCGCTGGAGATCTTCGTCGATCGTGGCAATCTCGATCGTGCCGACTGGGCGATGACCTCTTTGAAAGCCAGCATGAAATGGGATGAGGAGCGCTTTAACCTCGAATATGACCTCGACATATTTATGATTGTCGCGGTGGATTTCTTCAATATGGGCGCAATGGAGAACAAAGGCCTCAACGTCTTCAACTCCAAATATGTGCTGGCGAAAGCTGAAACCGCCACTGATAAAGATTATCTCGGTATTGAGGCGGTGATTGGTCACGAATACTTCCATAACTGGACCGGTAACCGCGTCACCTGCCGTGACTGGTTCCAGCTCAGCCTGAAAGAGGGCCTAACCGTGTTCCGCGACCAGGAGTTCAGCTCAGATCTCGGTTCGCGTGCGGTTAACCGCATCGACAACGTACGCGTGATGCGCGGCGCACAGTTTGCCGAAGATGCCAGCCCAATGGCGCACCCGATCCGCCCGGATCAGGTGATCGAGATGAACAACTTCTATACCCTGACGGTGTACGAAAAAGGCTCTGAAGTGATTCGCATGATGCATACTCTGCTCGGCGAAGCCAATTTCCAGAAAGGCATGCAGCTCTATTTTGAGCGTCACGATGGTAG